>DASTLD010000017.1:0-11818 GCA_035715345.1 Longimicrobium sp. | reverse complement strand
GGTCCGGCGCGGCGCTGTCGCGCGCGGGGTCCGGCGGCGGGGTGTCGAACAGCGCCAGCAGTGAAACCTCCTCGCCGGCGGCGCGGAGCTGCCGCGCCATCTCCAGCGCGGTGATGCCCCCCGCGGACCACCCGCCCAGCGTGTAGGGGCCGTGCGGCCGCACCCGCCGCACCTCGTCCAGGAAGCGTGCGGCCATCTCCCCGATGCTGGCCGGCGGCGGCTCGTCTCCAGTGAGGCCGGGCGCCTGCAGCGCGTAGAACGGCACGTCTGCGCCCAGGCGGCGCGCCAGGTCGGCGTAGTGCGTCACCGTGCCGCCCGCGGGAGGCGTGCAGAAGAACGGCGCCAGCCTTCCCCCGGTCTGCAGCGGCACCAGGAGCCCGGAATCGGAGCCCGCGCCCGCGCCGCGCAGCGCCGCGGCCATCGCACTCACGGTGGGGCTGCGGAACACCTCCGCCACCGGCAGCTCCCGCTCGAAGCGCTCGCGGATGCGCGACATCAGCCGCACCGCCAGCAGCGAATGCCCGCCCAGCGCGAAGAAGTCGTCCTCCGCGCCCACGCGAGGCACGCCCAGCACCTCCGCCCACAGCCGCGCCAGCTCCATCTCCAGGACGTCGCGCGGCACCACGTAGCCGCCGGCCGGAGCGGCGTCCGCGGGCGGCGGCAGAGCGCGGCGGTCCACCTTGCCGCTGGGCGACAGCGGCACGCGCTCGATCTCCACGAACACGGACGGCACCAGGTGCGCCGGCAGCACCGCGCGCAGGCCGTCGCGCAGCGCCTCCGGGCGCGGCGCCGCGCCCGCCTCGGGGACGATCCACGCCACCAGCCGCGCGGCGCCCGCGGGGTCCGGCCGCGCGTCCACCACCGCGGCGCGGACGCCGGGCAGCGAGGCGAGCGCGCTCTCCACCTCGCCCGGCTCGATGCGGAAGCCGCGCACCTTGACCTGCAGATCGACGCGGCCCAGGTACTCCAGCGTGCCGTCCGCCCGCCAGCGCGCGCGGTCGCCGGTGCGGTACAGGCGCGCGCCCGGCTCGGCGGCGTACGCGTCCGGGACGAACGCGGCGGCGGTGAGCCCGGGCCGGCGCCAGTATCCCCGCCCCACCTGCACGCCGCCCAGGTACAGCTCGCCGGGCACGCCCACGGGGCAGAGCGCGCCCGCCTGGTCCAGCACCAGCGTGCGGGTGTTGGCGATGGGCCGGCCGATGGGCACCACCGCCGCCTCGCCGTCCAGGGGACACGGCCAGTGGGTGACGTCGACCGCCGTCTCGGTGGGACCGTACAGGTTGTGCAGCGCAACGCCGGGCAGCTTGCGCGCGAAGTCGCGGGCCAGGTCCGGCGGCAGCGCCTCGCCGCTGGCGACGACGCGGCGCAGGCCGCCGCACGCCTCCACGGGCGCCTCGTCCAGCCACGCCCGCAGCATGGACGGCACGAAGTGCAGCGTGGTGATCCGGTTCGACGCGATCACCTCCGCCAGCGCGCGCGGCTCGCGGTGCACGCCGGGCGGCGCCACGACCAGCCGCGCGCCCACCGCGAGGGGCCAGAAGAACTCCCAGACGGAGACGTCGAAGCTGAACGGCGTCTTCTGCAGCACCGCCTCGCCGGGCTCCAGGCGCAGCGCGTCCTGCATCCACAGGATGCGGTTGACGACCCCGCGGTGGGCGTTCATCGCCCCCTTGGGCCGCCCGGTGGAGCCGGACGTGTAGATGACGTACGCCAGCCGGTCCGCGCCTCCCGCGGCGGGTACAGGACACGTCTCCGGCCAGCCGTCCAGCACGCCCGGCGCATCCAGCGCGATCCCATTCGTCCCGTCGAGCGATGGAAGCAGGCGCTGCTGCGTGAGCACCACGGCGGCGGCGGAATCGTCCAGCATGTAGCGGATGCGCTCCGCCGGGTACTCGGGGTCCACCGGGACGTAGGCGCCGCCCGCCTTGAGGATGCCGTAGAGCGCGATGACCATCTCCAGGGAGCGCTCCATGAAGACCGCGACGCGGCTTTCCGCGCCCACGCCGCGCGCCCGCAGCAGGTGCGCGACGCGGTTGGCGCGCGCCTCCAGCGCGGCGTAGCTCAGCGACTCGCCCCCGAACGACACCGCGGCCGCGTCCGGCGCGCGCGCCGCCTGCGCCTCGAACAGCTCGTGCAGGCACACGTCCGGGTACGCCGCCGCGGGGCCGGTGGAGAGGGCCAGCACCTGCTCACGGCCGCCGGGCGCCAGCAGCGGCAGCGCGTCGACAGGCGCATCGGGATCGGCCAGGGCGCCGTCCAGCAGCACCGCGAGCTGCTCCACCATCCGCTCCATCGTCGCGGCGTCGAACAGGTCGGTGGCGTACTCCATCTCCCCCACCAGCACACCGTCGCGCTCCGCCAGCGTCAGCGTCAGGTCGTAGCGCGCGCCATGGCGGTCCGCCGGCAGCGGCTCCACCGTCACGTCACCCGCCTCCGCCGCGGCGGCGGCGCGCGGCGTGTTCTGCATCACCAGCATCACCTGGAAGAGCGGGCCGTGGCTCAGGCTCCGCTCCGGGTTCAGCTCCTCCACCAGCCGCTCGAAGGGCAGCTCCTCGTGCTCGAAGGCGCCCAGCGCGGCCTGGCGCACGCGCGCCAGCAGCTCGCGGAACGCGGGGCAGCCGGAGAGATCGGTGCGCAGCGCCAGCGTGTTCGCGAAGAAGCCGATCAGCGGCTCCAGCTCCGGCCGCGTGCGCCCGGCCACGGGCGTGCCCACGACGACGTCGCGCTGCCCGGACCAGCGCGCCAGCAGCGCCTGGAACGCGGCGAGGAGGACCATGAACGACGTGGCGCCCTCGCGCCGCGCCGTCTCCGCCACGCGTGCGGAGGTCTCCCGCGGGAAGGCGAACGGCAGCGAGGCGCCGCGGCCGCTGGGCTGCGCCGGCCGCGGGCGGTCGGTGGGCAGCTCCAGGAACGGCGGCGCGCCGGCCAGGCGGTCCCGCCACCAGGCCAGCAGGCGCTCCATCTCCGGCCCCTGCAGCTCGCGCCGCTGGCGCAGCGCGTACTCGCCGTACTGTACCGGCAGCGGCGGCAATTCCGCGGGCTGGTCCAGGCTGTAGGCGCGATAGAGCGCGTCCAGCTCGCGCCGGAAGACGCCCACCGACCACCCGTCGCTGACCAGGTGGTGCGTGGTCCACAGCAGCACGTGGTCGTCGTCCGCCGCGCGCAGCAGCGCGATGCGCAGGAAGGGTCCCTCCGGCGCAAAGGCCCGCGACGCCTGCTCGTTCGACAGGCGGCGGAAGGCCTCGTCACGCGCCTCACCGTCGGGCGCATCGACCTGCACCGGGCGCAGGCGCAGCGGGCGATGCGGCTGCACCACCTGCACCGGCTCCGCGCCGCGCAGCTCGATGCGGATGCGTAGCGCCTCGTGGCGGCGGATGATCTCGTCCAGCGCGCGCTCCAGCGCCCACGCGTCCAGCGGCCCGTGGAAGCGCAGCGCCGTGTGCATGTTGTACGCGGTGCCCCCCGGCTCGATCTGCTCCAGCAGCCACAGCCGCTGCTGCGCGAACGACAGCGGGTACACGCCCGGTCCGTACTGCGCGCCCGGCTCCGCTGGCGGCTCCGCATCACCCGGTGCGCCGCGCTGCTCGTCCACGCGCGCCGCCAGCCCGGCCACGGTGGGGTCCGCGAAGAACGCGCGGACCGGCAGCCGCACGCCCAGCGCGTGCTGGATGCGCGAGAGCACCTGCGTGGCGCGGAGCGAGTGCCCGCCCAGCGCGAAGAAGTCGTCGTGCGCGGCGACGTTCTCCACGCCCAGCACCTCCGCCCAGATACGCGCGATCTCGCTGGAAGTGCGTGAGTGCGTGCGTGCGGGAGTGCGGGAGGGAGATTCGGAGCCGGCGCCATCGCCCGGAGCGGCTTCGATCCCCGGCGGCGGGGCGAGCGGCAGCGCGGCGAGCGGGACGGCGGGATCGGCGGATGCACTCTCCAGCACCGCGCGGAACTGCGCGAGCAGCTCGCGCATGCGGGGCGCGTCGAACAGGTCCGCGTTGTAGACCAGGTGCAGCCCCAGGCCGTCCGGCCCCTCGCCCGCGTACAGCGTCAGGTCGAACTTGCTGGAGGCCTGCGCGCCGGCGCCGAGCGGCGACACCTCCAGCCCCGCCATCTCCACGCCGCCCGCCTCGCCGAAGTTCATCAGGTTCAGCATCACCTGGAACACCGGCGTGTGCGCCAGGCTGCGCGCGGGCTGCACCGCCTCCAGCACGCGCTCGAAGGGCAGCTCCTGGTGCGCGTACGCGTCCAGCGTCGTCGCGCGCACCTGCCGCAGCAGGTCGCGGAAGCCGCCGCCGTCCGGCATGCGCATCCGGAGCGCCAGCGAGTTGAGGAAGGGCCCGATGACGCGCTCCGTCTCCGCCTGCGTGCGCCCGGCGATGGGCGTGCCCACCACCACGTCCGCCTGCCCGGACCAGCGCGACAGGACGGCGGCGTACGCGGCCAGCATCACCATGAACAGCGTGGCGCCCTCGCGGCGCTCCAGCTGGCGGATGCCGTCGCGCACCTCCGGCGGCAGCAGCAGCACCTCCGAGGCGCCGGTGTGCGTCTGCACCGCCGGCCGCGGGCGGTCCGTGGGCAGCTCCAGCAGCGGCGGCGCGCCCGCGAGCTGCCCCCGCCAGTACGCGAGCTGCCGCTCCAGCGCGCTTCCCCGCAGCCAGGCGCGCTGCCACGCCGCGTAGTCCGCGTACTGCACCGGCAGCGGCTCCAGCGGCGACGGCTCGCCGCGGCCGAACGCATCGTAGAGATCGGCCAGGTCGCGGAGCAGCACGCCCACGGACCAGCCGTCGCTGACCACGTGGTGCAGGTTCAGCAGCAGCACGTGCTCGTCCGGCGCGATCCGGACGAGACCCGCGCGGAACAGCGGACCGCGCTCCATGTCGAACGGATCGCTCGCGCCGGCCTGCGCCAGGCGCACGAGCTCCGCGTCGCGCGCCTCCTCCACCAGACCGGAAAGGTCGGTGACCGGCAGGACGAACGGCGCGGGCGGGGCGATGCGCTGCACCGGCAGGCCGTCCACCTCCGGCAGCGCGGTGCGCAGCGTCTCGTGCCGCCGCACCAGCGTGTCGAAGGCGCGCTCCAGCGCCGCCACGTCCAGCGCGCCGCGCAGGCGGTAGGCGGACGGCATGTGGTAGGTGGGCGAGCCCGGCTCGAGGCGATCCACGAACCACAGCCGCTCCTGCGTGAACGACGCGGGCAGGTCTCCGCCGCGCGGGACGGGGCGGATGGGCGGCGCCTGCGCGGCGGACGACTCGCCGCGCAGGCGGTCCACCTCCGCGGCCATGGCGGCCAGCCCGGGATGCTCGAACAGCGCCCGCAGCGGCACCTCCACGCCCAGGTCGCGGCGCAGCCGGCCCGCCAGGCGCGTGGCCAGCAGCGAGTGCCCGCCCAGGCGGAAGAAGTCGTCGTGCGCGCCCGGCCGCTCCACGCCCAGCAGGTCCGCCCACACGCCCGCCAGCACCTCTTCCGTGACGGTGCGCGGCGCGACGTAGGCCCGCGTCTCCGCCGGGGCGCCCGGCTCGGGCAGGGCGCGGCGATCCAGCTTGCCGTTCGGCGTCAGCGGCAGCGCGTCGAGGGCGACGTACGCGGCAGGCAGCATGAAGTCCGGCAGCCGCGCCCGCAGCCAGCCGCGCAGCTCCGCCGGGTCCGCGTCGCCCACGACGTAGGCCACCAGGCGCTTCTCCCCGTGCGCGTCCGGCCGCGCGGCCACGGCGGCGGCGCGCACGGCGGGGTGCGCGGCCAGGGCGGCCGCCACCTCGCCCAGCTCCACGCGAAAGCCGCGCACCTTGACCTGCTGGTCCTCGCGCCCGGCCACCTCCACCGTGCCGTCCGGCCGGTAGCGGCCCAAGTCGCCGGTGAGGTAGACGCGGTCCGCGGGGTCGCCGGTGAAGGGGTTGGTGCGGTAGCGCGCCGCGGTCAGCGCCTCGTCGTCCAGGTAGCCGCGCGACAGGTAGGGGGTGCGGATGGCGATCCGGCCCACCTCGCCGATGCCGGCCAGCGTGTCCGCGGGCGTCAGCACCAGGAGCTGCACGCCGTCGATACCCCGCCCCACCGGCACCGCGCCGGCTACGCCGCCCTCCACCAGGTGCCAGCCCATGGCCTGCGGCGTCTCCGTGGCGCCGTAGAAGTTGGCGACGGCCGCGTTGGGAGCCACCGGGCGCAGGCGCTCCACGTCGCGCGCGGCCAGCACGTCCCCGCCAAAGCAGGCCAGCCGCAGCGCGGGCAGGGTGATGCCCTCCGCGGCGCCGGCCAGGAGCTGGCCCATGGCGGGCGTCAGGTGCGCGACGGTGACGGCCTCGTCGCGGAACCAATCCGCCAGGTACCCGGGCGTGCCGATCTCGTCCGCGTCGGGGATGCAGACCGTGCCGCCACGGGTGAGCGGCCCGAAGACGTCGCGCAGCAGCGGGTCGTGCGCCAGGCCGGAGAGGAGCGATACCCGGTCGCCCGCGCCCACGCCGAAGGTCTGCGCGTACCAGCCGAAGAAGTGCGCCAGCGGGCGATGCGTGCCGACGATGGCCTTGGGCACGCCCGTGGTGCCGGAGGTGAAGGCCAGGTAGGCGACGTCGTCCGGCCCCACCCGTATGCCCGGCCCGTCCGGCGCGCCCGCCACGGCATCCGTGCGCAGGTCGATGCGGCTGCGCGCGGAGGCCAGCGCGCCTTCCACCTCGGCGGGCAGCGGCGCGTCACCCACGATCACCAGCCCGCGCGGGGCGGCGATGCGGACGCGCTCGGCCAGCTTGCCCGCGGGATAGGCGGGGTCCAGCACCACGAACGCGGCGCCGGCCTTCCAGGCGCCGAGCAGCGCGGGCACCAGCCGCGCGCCGCGCTCCGCCCACACCCCGACCACGTCGCCCGGCCGCACGCCGTCCGCGGCCAGGCGGCGGGCGATGCCGTTGGCGAGCGCGTCCAGCTCCGCGTAGGTGAGCCGGGCGCGCGGGTCGCGCACGGCGAGGGCGGCGGGCGTGCGCGCCGCCTGCTCCGCGACGCGCTCGTGCACGGCGCCCTGCCAGGGCTCCGGCGCCAGCGGAGCGGCCGGATCGGGCAGCACGCCGAACGCGTCCTCCGTCACCAGCGACAGCCGCGAGACGGGGCGCGCGGGGTCGTCCGCCGCCTGCTCCAGCACGGCGGAGAGCTGCGCCAGCATCTCCCGCATCCGCTCCGCGGAGAAGAGGTCGGGGTTGTAGACCAGGTGCAGCCCGAGCCCGTCGGGGCGCTCCGAGGCGTACAGCGTCAGGTCGAACTTGCTGGCCGGCTCGCCGCCCGGGCCCGCCGGGAGCACCTCCAGCCCCGCGAAGTCCGCATCGCCCTCCCCGAAGTTCATCAGGTTCAGCATCACCTGGAACACGGGTGAGTGGGCCAGGCTGCGCTCCGGCTGGATCTCTTCCAGGATGCGCTCGAAGGGCAGGTCCTGGTGCGCGTAGGCGTCCAGCGTGGTCTCGCGCACGCGGCGCAGCAGCGCGCGGAAGTCGGGATCGCCCGACACGTCCGTGCGCAGCGCCAGCGAGTTGAGGAACAGGCCGATCAGCCCCTCCGTCTCGCGGCGCGTGCGCCCGGCGATGGGCGTGCCCACCACCACGTCCGCCTGCCCCGCGAGGCGCGACAGCACCACGCCGAGCGCGGCCAGCAGCACCATGAAGGTCGTGGCGCCCTCGGCGTTGGCGAGCGCCAGCACGCGGTCCGCCACCGCGCGCGGCAGCAGCGCGCCCTCCGCGGCGCCGGCGTGCGTCTGCACCGCGGGGCGCGGGCGGTCCGTGGGCAGCTCCAGCAGCGGCGGCGCGCCGGCCAGTTTGCCGCGCCAGTACGCGAGCTGCCGCTCCAGCACCTCGCCCTGCAGCCACGCCCGCTGCCACGCCGCGAAGTCCGCGTACTGTACCGGCAGCGGCGCCAGCGGCGAAGGCTCGCCCTGTCCGAAGGCGCGGTACAGCGCCGCCAGCTCGGTGAACATCACCGTGATGGACCAGCCGTCGCTGATCACGTGGTGCAGGTTCACCAGCAGCAGGTGCTCGTCGTCGCCCAGCCGCACCAGCGCGACGCGCCAGAGCGGGCCGCGCTCCAGGTCGAACGGTGCGGCCGCGTGCGCCCGGGCGATGCGCATGGCCTCGTCGTCCCGCGCCGCTTCCAGCCGTGCGCGCAGGTCGGTGACGGGAACGTCGACCTCGGCGCGCTCGGCGATGCGCTGCACCGGCACGCCGTCCACCAGCGGGAAGGCGGTGCGCAGGGTCTCGTGGCGCTCCGCGAGCGCGCCGAACGCGCGGCGCAGGGCCTCCACGTCCAGCGGGCCGCGCAGCCGGTGGGCGAAGGGCATGTGGTAGACGGGGCTGCCGGGTTCCAGCCGGTCCACGAACCACATGCGCTCCTGCGCGAACGACAGCGGCAGGTCGCCGTCCCGCGGCACGGGGAGGATGGGCGGCGCGTCCGGCGCGCGCGTTTCCGCCAGCAGCCGGTCCACCTCCGCCGCCAGCGCGCCGAGCACGGGGTGCTCGAAGACGGCGCGCACCGGCACCTCCACGCCCAGCTCCTCGCGCAGCCGCGACACCACGCGCGTGGCCAGCAGGGAGTGGCCGCCCAGGTCGAAGAACCCGTCCTGCGCGCCCACGCGCTCCACGCCCAGCAGCTCCCCCCACACCGCCGCCAGCCGCCGCTCCGTGCCCGTGCGCGGCGCGACGTACTCCGCGCCCGCGACGTCGCCCGCGTCCGGCTCCGGCAGGGCGCGGCGGTCCACCTTGCCGTTGCGCGTGAGCGGCAGCGCGTCCATCGGCACGAACGCGGACGGCACCATGTACTCGGGCAGCCGCCCCAGCAGGTGCGCGCGCAGCCCGGCCGCGTCCACCCCGCCCGCGGGGACCACCCACGCCACGAGGCGGCGCTCCTCGCCCGCGCCGCGCGCCAGCACCACCGCCTCGCGCACGGACGGGTGCTCCAGCAGCACGGACTCGATCTCGCCCAGCTCGATGCGGAAGCCGCGGATCTTGACCTGGTCGTCCGCGCGGCCCAGGAACTCCAGCGAGCCGTCGGCCAGGCGCCGGGCCAGGTCGCCGGAGCGGTAAAGCCGCCCCTCCGGCGCGAACGGATCGGGGACGAAGCGCTGCGCGGTCAGCTCGGGGCGATGCAGATAGCCCCGCGCGACGCCGCCGCCGCCCACGTGGATCTCCCCCGCCACGCCCAGCGGCACGAGCTGGCCGTGCGCGTCCAGCAGGTGCAGCGACAGGTCGGGGATGGGGATGCCGATGGGACTGGCGGAGCCCGCGCGCACGTCGTCCTCGCGCACCACGCGATACGTCACGTGCACCGTGGTCTCGGTGATCCCGTACATGTTGACCAGCCGCGGCCGCGCGTCGCCGCGGCGCTCCACCCAGGCGCGCAGCGACGCCGGGTCCAGCGCCTCGCCGCCAAAGACCACCGCGCGCAGGGACAGGTCGCGGCGGACCGGCGCCTCCTGGTCGGCCCGGATGAGCTGGCGGAACGCGGAGGGCGTCTGGTTGAGGACCGTCACGCGCTCGCGCTCCAGCAGCTCCAGGAACGCGTCCGGCGAGCGGCTGGTGTGGAAGGGGACGATGACCAGGCGCCCGCCGTAGAGCAGCGCGCCCCAGATCTCCCAGACCGAGAAGTCGAACGCGTACGAGTGGAACAGCGTCCACACGTCGTCCGGCCCGAAGCCGAACCACTCGTCCGTGGCGCGGAACAGGCGCACCACGTTGGCGTGCGTCACCTGCACGCCCTTGGGCCGGCCGGTGGAGCCGGAGGTGTAGATGACGTACGCCAGCGACTCCGGCCCCGCGCCGCCGTCGGCCGCAGCGGCGCGCTCCGAAGCGATGCGCTCCGCGTCGGCGTCCAGCCGCACCAGCGCGAGCCCGTCCCCGGCGATCCGCTCCGCCAGCGCCGAGGTGGTGACGACGATGCGGGCGCCGGAATCCTCCAGCATGTACGCCAGCCGGTCGTCGGGATACGCCGGGTCGAGCGGGAGATAGGCGGCGCCGGCCTCGAGGATGCCCAGGATGGCGACCACCGTCTCCGGCGAGCGCTCCACGCACAGCCCCACCAGCACGTCCGGCCCCGCCCCCAGCCCGCGCAGGTGACGCGCGAGCCGGTTCGCCTGCTCGTCCAGCTCGCGATAGGTGAGCGTCCGCCCCTCGAAGGTCACGGCGGCGGCGTCCGGCGACCGTGCCGCCTGCGCCGCGAACAGGCCGTGCAGCGTGTCCGCGACGGGGTACGCGGCCGTCGCGGAGCCCATCGCCACCAGCCCGGCGCGCTCCTCCTCCGCCAGCAGCGGCAGGCGGGTGACGGGCGCGTCCGGGTCGGCCAGGGCGGCGTGGAGCAGCACGGCGTAATGCCGCAGCATGCGCTCGATGGTGTCGCGCTCCCACAGGTCCGCCGCGTACTCCAGGGCGGCGTAGGTCCGTCCCTCTTCGACGAGCACGGCGAGGGTCAGGTCGAACTTGGCGGCGGTGGCTTCCTGCGCCAGCGGCTCGAAACGGAGCGCGCCGTCGGCGCCGGCGGTGCCCGGGGGGGTGTTCTGGAGGACGAAGACGGCCTGGATGAGCGGCGCGTGCGCCATGCTCCGCTCGGGGTTCAGCTCCTCGACCAGCTTCTCGAACGGCAGGTCCTGGTGCGCGAAGGCGTCCAGCGTGGAGGCGCGCACGCGGCGGAGCAGCTCGCGGAAGCCGGGCCCGCCGCGCAGGTCGCCGCGCAGCACCAGCGTGTTGGCAAAGAAGCCGATGGTCGCCTCCACGTCGCGCGTGCCGCGCCCGGCGATGGCGGTGCCCACCAGCAGGTCGTCCGTGTGGGCGTAGCGGGCGAGCAGCACCTCGAACGCCGCCAGCAGGACCATGAAGGGCGTGGCGCCCTCGGCGCGCGCCAGATCGTCCACCCGCGCGGCGATGCCATCCCCCAGCAGACGCTGCACGCTGCCGGCGCGGTAGCTCTGGACGGGGGGACGCGGCCGGTCGGTGGGCAGCTCCAGCAGGTGCGGCGCCCCCTCCAGGTGCTCCTTCCACCAGCCGGTCATCCGCTCCACCGCCTGGCCGGACAGGCGCTCGCGCTGGCGCCGGGCAAAGTCGCCGTACTGCAGCGGCACCGGCGGCAGCGGCGGCGGCCCGCCGCGCGAATAGGCGTCGAGCAGCGCGGCCAGCTCGCCCCAGAACAGGTTGATGCTCCACCCGTCGCTGACGATGTGGTGCATCGTCACCAGCAGCGCGTGCTCCTCGGGACCCAGGCGGACGAGCGTGGCGCGGAAGAGCGGGCCCTGGTCCATCGAGAACGGCCGGCGCGCCTCCTCGTCCGCCAGTCGGTGCAGCTCCGCCTCACGGTCGTCTTCCGCGCGCGCCGACAGGTCCACCACCGGCAGGGAGAACGGGCGATGCGGCTCCACCACCTGCACCGGCTCCGGGTCGCGCGCCTCGATGCGCGTGCGCAGCGCCCCGTGGCGGCGCACCACCTGGTCCAGCGCGCGCTCCAGGGCGGCCGCGTCGAGGGGGCCGCGCAGGCGCGTGGCGGCGGGCATGTTGTACGCGGTGCCGCCCGGCTCCAGCCGGTCGATCAGCCAGAGACGCTGCTGCGAGAACGACAGCGGGTACTCGCCGCCCTGCCCCTCGTCCGCGGGCGCGTCGGCGGCCGCATCGCCGCCGGGGCCACGCCGCGACTTGAGGCGCAGCGCCAGCAGGCGGCGCTGCTCCGGGGAGAGCTGGTCCAGCTTGCTCGAAAGGTCACTCATCCGGTAATCCGGGCTCGTGGCCCGGCGTAAGGTCTTGGTAAGGAGACAGATTGGTGCTCGGAGCGGAGTCCGGCGCATGCAGCGGCGCCCCCACCCGCTCGCTTAGGCTCGCACCCTCCC
>DASTLD010000016.1:0-15219 GCA_035715345.1 Longimicrobium sp. | reverse complement strand
GCCGCATCTACAACGGGTACATCCCCCAGCGCGCCCTCAACCATCGCACGCCCATGCAGGCGATGGCCGACTACTACAGGTCGAACCCGGAGTGCTTCCGCGACCCGCCCGCTAATCTCCCGGGTCCTGACATCTACGGGGCCGTCAGCCGCACGGCAGGAGGCGCCGCGCATGAGACCAGCCCCTCCCCCGAAGTTGGGGGAGGGGCAGCGAGGAACGAGCGGGGAGGGGGCCTCCGCCCTCTGGAGGCACCCCGCTTCCCTCGACGACAATCGCCCTCCCAACAACGAAGGCCCTCCCACACCGGGAGGGCCTTCGCTTACCTACTTCCCCGTCAGCAATGGCGGTCGCCGATCGCCCCTAGCGCCCCGCGGTGACGAGCTGCCGGTTGCGGACCACGCCGACGGCCACCTCCTTGCCGACCACGTCGCCGTCCGCGTTGAAGGCGATGGTACCGGAGACGGCCTCCTCGAAGCGCGGCCGCCCGCCCTCCATGCCGATGCTGGCGATGTAGTCGCGCAGCGCCTGCCGGTCCGTGCCCGCCTCGCGCAGCGCCTGCGCCAGCAGGTAGATCACGTCGTAGGCCATGGCGCCGCGGTGGTCGGGCAGCTCGTTGTTGTTCTCCCGGCGGTACGCCGTCACGAACGCCTGCGACCGCGGGTTGGGCCGGTCCGGCAGGAAGGCGGAGCTCACGAACAGCCCCTCCGCCACCGGCGAGTCCTTGGCGCCCGTCATGCCGTCCGACCCCAGGATGGGCCCGGTGTACCCCAGCCGCCGCGCCGCCGCGATGATCTTGACCCCGCCGTCCGCCTGCCCCCCGATGACCAGCGCGTCCGCCCCGCGGGCGATGGCGCGCATGATGTAGGGGTCCAGCTCCGTTCCCGTCTCCAGCACCGGGTTCAGGTAGGGATCGGCGCTGACCACGCTGCCGCCCAGCCGCCGGAAGGCCTGCTCGAACGTCTGCCGCACGCCCTGCCCGTAGTCGTCGTTCACGTACAGCACCGCCGCGCGCCGCTTGCCCAGCTGCTGCGCCGCCCAGCGCGCCAGTACCGGCGAGAACTCCAGGTCCGTGGGCGTGACACGGAAGGTCCACGGCCCCGCCTGCGTTAGCGCCGGGCTGCTGGACGCCGGCGAGATCTGCAGCAGCGGCCGGCCGGCGCTGTCGCCCTCCGCGTTGTAGACCTCCGAGGCCTTGAGGCTGGCGGAGGAGTTGACGTGCCCCACCACCGCCACGATGCGCCGGTCGCGGCGCAGCGTGCGCGCCACCTCCATCGCCTTGTTGGCGTTGGCCTCGTCGTCCATCACCACCAGCTCGAGCGGCCGCCCGTTGATGCCGCCCTTCGCGTTGATCTCCTTGACCGCCAGCCGCGCCGCCAGCTCCATGGACCGCCCGTTGGCCGCCTTCACCGGCCCGGCCACGCCGATGTAGATCGGCGCGTCGGACCCGCCGCCGCACGCCGCGAGCACGACCAGGGCCGCGGCCAGGGAGGCGCGCACCGCAAAACGCTTCATTTTACCAGGGAAAACGGGTGATGTCGGCAGGGAGCGGGGTCACGGGATCGGGGCGCAACAAACGTCGGGATTGACGTGACGCCCGGTTGTCCCTATCTTCCGCCGCGTCCACTCTGTCCACTTAGTTGGGGTCCTGCAGAGTAGACTTACCGGCTACGCGATGGCCGCGCAAGAGCGCCGCCTGTTCCCGCTACGGCCGGAAATAGCTGACCACGCGGAGACGGAGCGGGAGCGCGGGCGTTCGGCCCGCATCTCCGGCCCGCAATCCGGCGGCGCGGCGCCCGGGACCGGCGCTCCCCGCGATGGAGCCCACGTTCATGCCTACCGCATCGTCAAGGAGAATCGCCCGCGGGCCGCGCGTTCGGCGCCGTAACGCCAGCAGGCGCTGGTGCATTCCCCCCGCCATCCTCCGCGAGCCGGAGGAGACGCTGGAAGGGTCGCAGGTGCTGGAGGAGCACCCCGGCGACCTGGGCCTGCTGCTGTGGAACTCGCTGCGCGACGTGACGCTGTGGGCCAACGTGCCCCCGGAGCGGCGCGAGGGCCTGTTCGTGCCGGACGCGGCGCAGAAGCGGCTGGGCGCGCTGGCCGGGTCGCCGGTGGAGCCCACGCTGGAGGTGTCGCTGACCACGCTGGCCGCCGTGGTGGGCAGCCCCGCCGCCGCCAGCGGCGAGATCGTGAGCCTGGTGTGCCTGCAGGTGGGCGAGTGGGCGGAGCGCCGCGGCACGCTGGCCACCGCGCTCCTCTTTGCCCAGGCGGCGGCGCTGTCCTCGCCGGAAGACGCGGCGCCGGCGTACACCGTCGGGCGCATCGCGCTCAAGTGGGGGCGGCTGCCCCGGGCGGAGACCTGGCTGCGGCGCTCCATCGGCCTGGCGCGGCGCGGCCGCGACTGGCAGTCGTACGCGCAGGCGTACGTGGACCTGGGCACCCTGTACGCCCGCCGCGACCAGCCCGCGGCCGCCCGGCGCTACTTCACGCAGGCCATGCGCGCCGGCCGCCGGCACGGGCTGCTGGGCATCCGCGGCACCGCGCTGCACGGCCTCTTCCTGCTGACCATGGAGGCGGGCGAGCTGGACGAGGCGGAGCGCTTCGCGAAGGCGGCCATGCGCGCGTACGGTCGCGGGCACGCGCGGCTGCCGGAGCTGATGCACGACGTGGCGTACCTGTGGGTCGGCCGCGAGAGCTACGCCCGCGCCATCCCCATGCTGCAGAAGCTGCTGGTGCAGCGGGTGGAGCCGGCGGAGCGCATGTTCACGCTGTCGGTGCTGGCGCGCGCCGCGGCGGGGTGCGGGCAGCGGCGGCTGTACGAGGAGGCGTGGAGCGGCGCCTGGAGCCTGCTGCAGCGCCCCGCCGCGCCCGAGGACGGGTCGCGCACGGTGCTGGAGCTGGCGCGCGCCGCGTCCAGGCTGCGCGACTGGCCCCGGCTGGACCAGGCCACCCGCCAGCACGGCCTGCTGCCGCAGCGCCAGGTGGACCGGCGCGTGGCGGAGCAGCTCGCCGAGCTGGCCGCCCTGGCGCGGACGGGGCGGGTGGCGTGAGCGGTCAGGTCCCGCCGGTGCAGCTCTCGCGCAGGTCGCGCTCCGCCAGCGACCACGCGCCACCCTGCTTGCGGTAGCGCAGCCACCACACCCGGTCGCACCAGTCGCTGGGGTGGGTGCGCCGGTCCGTGGTGGTGGTGCGCACCAGCGCGGTCACCTGGTCCGTCGTGGTGCGCGCCACGTTCAGGTGCACGAACACGCCGAACTGCCGCACCCAGCAGCCGCCCACGCTGCTCACCGTGTCGCACAGCATCACGTCCTCCATCTCCGCGCGCACGATGGGCCGCCCCAGCGCCGCGGCGATATCATCGTCCGTGAACGACTCGCGCGTCACGGCAAAGCCGCCCCCGCGAAAGGAGCGCAGGTCCACCTGCAGCGGCCCGTCCGCCACGCGCCCCGGGGCGTTGCGCCGGGCGTCGTCCTCCACGAAGCGGACCATCTGCCGCATCACCTCGAAGTAGTCCTCGCGCGTGGGGCGGGTGGACGAGCAGGCGGCCAGCAGCAGGGCCGCGAGGGCAGGGGCAGCGCGCTTCATCGGGATCGTTCCGCGGGATGGGGATCGGCGTCGGGGCAGATTACAGCCCCCCGCGGCGGCGCGCAAAGCCGGGCCCTTCCCGGCGGGCGCTCCCGGGGCGTAGAATGGGCCCGCGACGGCCGCGTTCCCCCCGAGACGATGATTCCCGATGGCGCTGTGGAGGCTGACCCCGCGATCCGACACGCTCTGGTGGTGCGTGGAGGGCAAGGACCCCTGGCACCCCCACCACGACCGCGCCTTCGGCTTCGTGGTGCGCGCGCCGGACGCGGACGAGGCGCGCTGGCTGGCCCACCAGGCCGGCGGCGAGGAGAACACCGCGCTCGACGGCGTGCAGCCCTGGCTCAACGCGCACTACTCCCACTGCGAGCGCCTGGAGGGCGACGGCGACCCCGGCGTGGTGCTCGTCAACTTCCGCCACGGGGCCAAGTAGAGGGCCCCGGGCGCCGGGAGAAAGACGGAGGGGGACGGTCCGCGGACCGTCCCCCTCGCCCTTCTCAGCCGCCCGGCGCGGCTCAGGCGGCGGTGTCGATCCAGCTCGGCTGCAGGCGCCCGACCGTGGCGATGCGCTTCTCCGCCTGGCGAATGGCGGCGATGTTGGTGGGCACCCCCTCACGCTCCGACCGCTCGAAGATCTGGAGCAGGGTATTGTGGATGTCCGCGGCCTTGTTCATGGCGCGGTCCTCCCCCCACCCCTGGATCTCGCCGTAGACGTTGATGAGCCCGCCGGCGTTGATGACGAAGTCCGGTGCGTAGAGCACGCCCCGGCGGCGCAGCTCCTCGCCGTGGCGCTCCTCCGCCAGCACGTTGTTGGCGGCGCCGGCCACGATGCCCGCCTTGAGCACCGGGATGGTGTCGTCGTTGATGGTGGCCCCCAGGGCGCTGGGAGCGTACACGTCCACGTCCGCGGCGTAGATGTCGTTGGGCCCCACCGCCTGCGCGCCGAAGTCGTGCACCACGCGCTGCACCCGTTCCTGCACCACGTCGGTCACCACCAGGCGCGCCCCTTTCTCCGCCAGGAACCTGCACAGGTGATAACCGACGTGCCCCAGGCCCTGCACGGCCACCGAGCGGCCGGACAGGTCGCCGCTGCCGAACTTGGCCTTGCACGCCGCCTGGATGCCGTGGAACACGCCCCACGCGGTCACGGGCGACGGGTCGCCGGAGGTGCCCGGCAGCCCCACCACGTGCTCCGTCTCCGCGTGGACGTACTCCATGTCCGACGGGCTGGTGTTCACGTCCTCCGCCGTGATGTAGCGGCCGTTCAGCGACTCCACCGCCCGCCCGTGGGCGCGGAAGATCAGCTCGCGGTCCAGCTTGTCCGGGTCGCCGATGATGACGGACTTGCCGCCGCCCAGGTTCAGGCCGGTGACGGCGGCCTTGTGGGTCATGCCGCGCGACAGGCGCAGCACGTCCGTCAGGGCCGCGTCGTCGCTGGCGTAGTTCCAGAAGCGCGTGCCGCCGAGGGCGGGGCCCAGGACGGTGTTGTGGATCGCGATGATGCCCTTGTAGCCCGCGGAGCGGTCGCTCCAGAACACCACCTGCTCGTGGTGGTGCGCGCCGATGCGTTCGAACAGTTCCATGCCGATTCTTCCGTTCATTGCGCCCGGCCAGAAAGCGGGCGGCTGGAGTGCGGGCCGGTTGCCGGCGGCCTACCGGTACAGGTCGCGCGCGATGACCGTGCGCTGGATCTCGCTGGTGCCCTCGTAGATCTCCGTCACCTTGGCGTCGCGGAACAGCCGCTCCACCGGGTACTCCTTCACGTATCCGTATCCCCCGAACACCTGCACCGCCTGCGTGGTGACCCACATGGCGGCCTCGCTGGCGAACAGCTTGGCCATGGACGACAGGCGGGTCACCGGCTGGCCCGCGTCCTTGGCGGCGGCGGCGCGGAAGAGCAGGGCGCGGGCCGCCTCCACGCGCAGGGCCATGTCGGCGAGCTTGAACTGCATCCCCTGGAAGGCGCGGATGGGCTGCCCGAACTGGCGCCGCTCGTCCGCGTAGGCCAGGCTGTGCTCCAGCGCCGCCTGCGCGATGCCGACGGCCAGCGCGGCGATGCCCATGCGCCCGTTGTCCAGCCCCTGCAGCGCGTAGATGAAGCCCTGCCCGGCGTCTCCCAGGAGCTGGTCGTCGGGGACGAACATCTCGTGGAAGGAGATGCCCACCGTCTCCGACGCGCGCTGCCCCATCTTCTCCTCCTTCTTCCCCACCGCGTACCCCTCGGTGGCGGTGGGGACGATGAAGGCGCCGATGCCCTTGGCCCCGCGGCGGTCGTCGGCAGTGTCCGTGCGCACCATGGCCACCACCACGTCGCCGAAGCCGCCGTTGGTGACCCACGCCTTGGCGCCGTTCAGCACCCAGCCGCCGTCCACCTTGCGGGCGTGGGCCGCCATCGAGGCCGCGTCCGACCCGGCGTCCGGCTCGGAGAGGCTGAAGGCGCCCAGCATCTCCCCGCGCGCCATGGGGCGCAGCCAGCGCTCCTTCTGCTCCTCGGTGCCACGCGCCAGGATCATCTGCGTGGGCAGCGAGTTGTGCACGCTCATGGCCACCGCCACGGAGGCGTCGCCGCGGCCGATCTCCTCCAGCGCAACCAGGTAGCTGGCGGTGTCCAGCCCCAGCCCGTCGTACTGCTCCGGGATCAGCATCCCCAGGAAGCCCAGCTCCCCGAGCTTGGCGATGACGTCGCGCGGGAACGCCTGCTCACGGTCCCACTCCTCCGCGTGGGGCCGCAGCTCGGCGTCGGCGAACTCGCGGGCCAGGTCGCGGATCTGCTGCTGCTCTTCGGTCACGCCAACTGCAGGGTACGGGTTACAGGGGACAGGGTACAGCCAGCCGGTCGGTGCGCGGAGCGGGATTTGTCCAGTGGCAGGCCAAAATCCCCGCCTCCGGATCGAACACTCCCGCACTCACGCACTTCCGCACTCACGCATTGTAGCTGTAGAACCCCTCGCCGGTCTTGCGGCCCAGCTTGCCGGCGGCCACGTACTTCCGCAGCAGCGGGCAGGGGCGGTACTTGTCGTCGCCCAGGCCTTCGTGCAGCACCTGCATGATGGCCAGGCAGGTGTCCAGGCCGATCAGGTCCGCCAGCGCCAGCGGGCCCATGGGGTGGTTCATCCCCAGCTTCATGACCGTGTCGATGGCCTCGCGCTCCGCCACGCCCTCCATGAGGCAGAACACCGCCTCGTTGATCATGGGCATGAGGATGCGGTTGGAGACGAAGCCGGGGTAGTCCTGCGCCTCCGCCACCGTCTTGCCCAGCGCCTCCGCCGTGCGCACCACCTCCGCCGTCACCTCGTCGCTGGTGGAGAGGCCGCGGATGATCTCCACCAGCTTCATGACCGGCACGGGGTTCATGAAGTGCATGCCGATCACCCGCTCCGGCCGCCCCGTGCGCCCCGCGATCTCCGTGATGGAGATGGACGACGTGTTCGTCGCCAGGATGGCGTGCTCCGGCGCGTAGCGGTCCATCTCGGAGAAGATGGTGAACTTCAGGTCGCGGTTCTCCGTGGCCGCCTCCACCACCAGGTCCGCATCGCCCACGTCCGTCAGGCCGGTTCCGGTGCGGATGCGGCCCAGCGCCGCGTCGCGGTCCGCCTCCGTCAGCGCGCCCTTCCTGACCTGCCGGTCCAGGTTGCCGGCGATGGTGGTGCGCGCGGCTTCCAGCGCCTCCGGCCGCACGTCGATCATGGTGACGTCGTAGCCGTGCTGCGCAAAGACGTGCACGATGCCGTTGCCCATCGTGCCCGCGCCGATCACCGCCACCTTTCGGATCTCCGCCATCCGCCCCGTACTCTCAGAAGGGTCCAGGTCGTCAGTTTCGCCCCAGCGCCGCGAACAGGACGAAGTAGACGCCGATCAGCATCACCCCCGTGGCCACCGTCCACGCCGCGAAGTTCGACGTGTACGCGGGCGGGGCCGCCTCCGCGCGCTCCCGCGCCCGCTCGCGCGCCCGGTCCACGGAGCCGCCCGCCTCCACCACGTCGCGGATGCCCAGCGCCCGCCGCGGCCCCGCCAGCAGCGCGCCCAGGCCGAACAGCACCCCCATCACCCCGGCGGTGAACACCACCAGCAGCCAGATGCGCACGCGGTCCTCGGCCGGGTCCAGCCCCATGGCCCGGTAAGGCGTCAGCACCGGCACCAGCGCGGCAAAGACCGCCGCCACCCCCGCGGCGCTGCCCCAGAAGCGCGCCGCCGGGCTCACGCGGGCGCCCCCGCGGGCGGGGCGGGATCGATCCCGCGCGCCTCGTCCACCAGCGGCCGCAGCCCGCGCATGGTCGCGGACTCGCCCACGGCGCGGGTGCGCAGCAGCCAGGCGGTGCCCGCGGCGAGCGTGAGCGTGGCCGCCAGCCCCGCCTCCGGACCGAACGCCCCGCCCGTCCACCAGTCCGCCCCCGTCTCTCGCGCGCTGTACAGCGGCGTGTCGTAGACGAAGCCGCTGACGGGAAAGTCCAGCAGCGCGGACATGGTCCAGTTCCACCCCAGGTGCACCGCCGTGGCGAACCAGAGCGACCGGGTGCGCAGGTACGCCACCGCCAGCAGCACCCCGGCCAGGAAGATGTTGGCCAGGCCGATGGGAGTGACGTTGGCGTTACCCGCGTGCGCCCACGCGAACAGCGCGGACGAGGCCAGAATGGCGGGCCAGGCGCCGATCCCCTGGACCAGCGCCTGGAAGGCGTAGCCGCGGAACAGCGCCTCCTCGAACGCCGCCGCGACGGCAAAGAACGCGAATGACCCCGCGAGAGCGGCGACATATTCGGGCATGCCGCCCTCGTCGGCAACCCACCGGGCCGTTCCAGCCACGGCAAGCAAGAGGACGGCGGCGCCCTGCAGGACGCCGCCCAGCGCCACCCCCACCGCCCCGTCGCGCGCCGCCGCGGGCTCCAGCGCGAACCCCAGCGCCCCCGGCCGGCGGCGGTCCACCGCGGCCAGAAGCACCCATCCCGCCACCAGCGCCCCGGCCAGCATGAGCGCGGACTGCGCCGCCAGGCCCGTGAGCCCCGCCGCCTGCCCGAAGGCCAGCAGCGTCCACAGGAAGCCGTAGGCGATCAGCGCGT
The DNA here is from genome assembly GCA_035715345.1 of Longimicrobium sp. Taxonomy (GTDB): domain Bacteria; phylum Gemmatimonadota; class Gemmatimonadetes; order Longimicrobiales; family Longimicrobiaceae; genus Longimicrobium. The sequence goes on along the minus strand of DASTLD010000016.1, from coordinate 6,586 downwards.
ACAGCGCGATCCGCCACCCCGCCCGCAGCCCGTGCGGCCCGTACAGGAGGGGGCCGGCCGGCCCCGCCGCCCCCGGCTGCGCGTCCAGCGGTCCGCCCTCAGCCGAACCGCTCGGCCGCGCGCGGACGCACGCGGCCGGCCACCAGCATCACGATCGCCACCTTGGCCAGGTCCGCCAGGAGGAACGGCGCCACGCCGATGACCACCGCGCGGCTGGCCAGCCCCTGGATGGCCAGCCAGGCCAGCCCGCCCCAGTAGATGGCGCCCAGCCCCGCCAGCAGCCCGCCCAGCCGCGCGAGCGCGGCCCGGTCCGCCATGCTCCCCGCCAGGAACGCGGCCAGGGGATACGCCAGCAGGTAGCCGCCCGTGGGCCCCAGCAGGTACGCGGCGCCGCCGCCGGCCGCGAACACCGGCAGCCCCGCGATGCCCAGCCCCAGGTACGCCGCCTGGCTCAGCGCGCCCAGCCGCGCGCCCAGCAGCGCGCCGGCCAGCAGCACGAACAGCGGCTGCAGCGTGAAGGGGATGGGCGTGCCGGGGAGCGGCACGGCGATCTTGGCCCCCAGCGCCGTGGTGGCCGCGAAGGCCAGGACGCCGATCACCTGCCGCGCCGCGCGGCTGGGCACCACCTCCGCGCCCAGCCAGGGGCGCGCGCTCCGAAGGGTCGTCATGCTCATCGTGCCGGGGTTTCCGTCCGGGGGAATCAGACGCGCTCCACGGAGAGCGCCACCGCGTCGCCGCCGCCCAGGCACAGCGTGGCCAGGCCCGTCTCCGCGCCGCGGTCGTGCATGGCGTGGAGCAGCGTGGTCAGCACGCGCGCGCCGGACGCGCCGATGGGGTGGCCCAGCGCCACCGCGCCGCCGTTCACGTTCACGCGGTCCCAGTCCCACCCCAGCCCGGCGCCGTCCGCCAGCGCCTGCACCGCGAAGGCCTCGTTGGCCTCGATCAGGTCGTAGTCGCCGATCTCCGTCCCCGCCTTCTTCATCAGCTTCTTGACCGCCTCGATGGGCGCGAAGAAGAGCTCGCGCGGCTCCACGGCGCCGGTGGAGTAGGCGTTGATGCGGGCCAGGATGGCCAGCCCGTTGGCCCGCGCGTACTCCTCGCTGACCACCACCACCGCGCTGGCGCCGTCGTTCATGGACGACGCGTTGCCGGCGGTGACGACGGGATCGGTCACCTCCTTGGGCGCGTCCTTGCCGAAGGCGGGCTTGAGCTTGCCCAGCGATTCCAGCGACGAGTCCGCGCGCGGGCCCTCGTCCGCGTCCACGATCGTGGGCCCCTTGCGGCCGGGCACCTCCACCGGGACGATCTCCCGCTCGAACTTGCCCGCCTGCGCCGCGGCCACCGCCTTCTGGTGGCTGCGCACGCTGAACTCGTCCGCCATCTGCCGGGTGATGCCGGCCTTGTTGGCCGTGTACTCCGCGTGCCCGCCCATGTGCACCTCGCAGAACGAGCACCACAGGCCGTCGCGGATCAGCCCGTCCACCAGCGACTGGTCGCCGAACTTGACGCCGTTGCGCATGCCGTAGACGTAGAACGGCGCGTTGGACATGGACTCCTGCCCGCCCGCCACCACCACCCGGCTGTCGCCGGCGCGGATGGACTGCGCGGCCAGCATCACCGCCTTGAGGCCGGAGCCGCACACCTTGTTGATGGTCATCGCGCTGACCGTGCTGGGCAGCCCGGACTTGAGGGCCGCCTGGCGCGCGGGGGCCTGCCCCACGCCGCCCTGCACCACGTTGCCCATGATGACCTCCGCCACGTCCTCCGGGTTCACGCCGGAGCGGGCCGTGGCCTCGCGGATGGCGATGCCGCCCAGGTCGGGCGCGGAGAGCGTGGACAGGCCGCCCAGGAACCGGCCGATGGGCGTGCGCACCGCGCTGACGATGACGGGCGTGGTCCTGGGGTCTCGGGCGATATCGATCATCGTTCCTTGGTCGGGTGGATTTCGGATTCGTACCCTGCGGGTCAGCCCGCGTCCTCCAGCCGCACGCCCCTGCCGTCCGCCACCGGGAAGCCCCAGGGGACGAACGGGTCGTGCGTCGAGACGAGCAGCCAGCGCTCGTCGGTGGCGCGCTTCAGCAGCGCGCGCTTGCTCTCCAGCGTCACCAGCGGCTCCACGTCGTAGCCCATGATCCAGGGCAGCGGCAGGTGGGCGAAGGTGGGGACCACGTCCGCCAGGAAGCATGCCGTCTCCCCGCCGGAGCGCACCAGCACCGACTGGTGGTGCGGGCAGTGGCCGGGCGTGCGGTACACGGAGATCCCGGGCACGATCTCCACGTCGCCCTCGACCAGCTCGAGCTGCCCGGCCGCCATCACCGGCTCGTAGTTGTCCGGCAGGTAGCTGGCGGAGGTGCGCTCGTTGGCGCGGTGCGCCCACTCCCACTCGCCGCGCTGCACGTGGTAGCGCGCGCGGGGGAACGAAACGCGCACCTGCCCCTCCGCGTCGCGGAAGGTGTTGCCCCCCGCGTGGTCGAAGTGCAGGTGCGTGTCCACCACCACCTCCACGTCCGCGGGGCGGAAGCCCGCCTCCGCCACCAGCTCCTGCAGCCGGTCCGGGTGGGCCGAGCCGGGGGACGCCGCGTTGTCCACGCCGTAGATGTCGCGGAACTTCGCGTCCTCCTTGTTGCCCAGCCCGGTCTCCACCAGCACCAGCGCGTCGCGCGTCTCCACCAGCAGGCAGCGCAGCGCCAGGGGAATGCGGTTGCGCTCGTCCGCGGGAATGCGGCGCTCCCACAGCGGCTTGGGCACCACGCCGAACATGGCGCCGCCGTCCAGCCGCTGCGTGCCCGCCTCCAGCGCGTGCAGCGTGAAGTCGCCCAGGCGGCGGGTGCGCACGCGGGGCGCGGCGTCCACCGCGCTCACGCCGCCTCCATGGCCTGCGGCATGGCCCGCCGCCGGCGCGAGCGCCGCCCCTTGCGTTTGCGCAGCACGCCCTGCAGCGCCTCCCAGTCCTCCACCTGCCGCTCGTCCAGCATCTCCAGCATGCGGATCAGCACCTTCGCGGTCGCGACCGCGTCGTCCAGCGCGCGGTGCCGCGCGTCGATGTTCACGCCGAAGTACAGCGCCAGCCCGTCCAGCGAGCGCGAGGGCAGCTCCGGGAGCAGGCGCCGCGCCAGGCGGACGGTGCAGAGCTGGCGACCGGCGGGCCGGGTGCCCGTGGCCATCGACATCTCGTGGCAGATGAAGCGCCAGTCGAAGCCCGCGTTGTGGGCCACGAACACGCCGCCCCGCAACGCGGCCGCCACCTGCCCCGCCACCTGCGCAAAGCGCGGCTGCGCGGCCACCATGCCGTCGGTGATGCCGGTCAGCGAGGTGATCATGCCGGGGATGGGCCGCTCCGGGTTCACCAGCGTGCACCAGGTGTCGCGGATCACGCCGCCCGCCACGCGCACCGCCGCCACCTCCGTCACCCGGTGCCCGCGCGAGGGGGCGCCGCCGGTGGTCTCCACGTCCACCACCACCCACTCCTCGTCGCGCAGCGGGCGCCGCGGCGGCGCCTCCGCCGGCGCGGCCAGCGACCAGGCGCCCTCCGCCGACACGGCGAAGCGCGGGTCGCCGCCCAGCAGCGTGAACACCGCCGCCGCCGCCGCGCCGCCCCCGCCGCTGATGCCCAGCACCGCGCGCGCCACGTCGAGCGTGGGCAGCGGCCCGGCGGCAAGCGCGGCCAGCGCCTTCTCCGTCAGGCTGCCCTCGCGCGTAAAGCGCAGGCCGTCCAGCGGCAGCGCGAGCTGGCTCACCAGATGTCGTCCCGGCACACGGGCAGCGTCATGCAGCGCCCGCCCCCGCCGCCGCGCACCAGCTCCGCGCCGTCGAAGGCGATCACCGCCCGGTCCTCGTCCTCCAGCTCCACGTTGCCGGTCAGGAAGTCCATCGCGTCGATCACGCGGTAGCCCCCCTCGCGCTCCATCTCCCGCATCGTCGCCTCGTTGCGGCTGTACCCCAGCACCACGCCGGGCCGCACCGCCACGAAGTTGCACCCGCTGGACCACTGCTCGCGCTCCTGCCGTGTGGGGTGCTGCCCGCCGCACCAGATGGGGTTCAGCGGCAGCCCCACCTTGCGCAGCGCGGTGAACACGTCGTCGTAGGCGCGCACCCCCTCCGCCCCCGGCCGGTAGTGCAGCACCGGCAGCCGCTGCGGGCCAAAGAAGTAGGGGGGATAGACCACGCACAGCTCGCGGTCCACCATGGTGCAGATCATGTCCAGGTGGATGGCGGGGCTCTCCGACGGCAGCACCACCACCAGCACGTTGTCGATGCCGGCCTTGTCCCGCAGCCCGTCCACCAGCCCCTCGATGGCCGCCGGGCTGCTGCGCTCGCTGAGCCCCACCATCGCGAGATCGGGGCGCAGGATCAGCACGTCGCCGCCCTCGATGGTGTAGTCGCCGCGGTGCTCCTCCGTGCCGTCGTAGATGAAGCCCGCGTTCTGCAGCATGGGGTGATACAGGAAGAGCGCCTTCATCAGCAGCTCCTCCGTCCAGCGCACCGCGTAGCGCATGGCGCCGATGATGACGGCGTCGTTGACCACCATGGCCGCGTCGCGGGTGAAGAACAGGTTGGGCAGGGGGGGCAGCTCGTAGCTGACCTTGTGCAGCAGCTTGGAGATGGGCCCCTGCGGCGCCTCCTTGCCCTCGATGAAGCGGCGGATCAGCTCGTCGGCGGGGATCTCGTACAGCTCGCCGCCCAGCGGCTCCGACGACGCCACCTCCATCACCCGGTTGACCAGGAACTTGCGGACCTCCGGCTCGTCCACGATCTCCGCCAGCACCTCCGTCACGTCCAGCACCTCCGCAAAGCGCGACAGCACCGCGCGGAAGCGCTTGTGCTCGCGCCGCGCCTGCTCCAGGTCGATGATGTCGTCGTAGAGGTACTGCTCGCGGTTGGAGGGGGTCACCGCCAGCAGCTCGGGCCCCGGCGTGTGGCAGAGCACGGTGCGCAGGGGGCCGATCTCGGAGGTGACGCGGACGATGGGCTTGCTGCCGTCGCTGGGGGTCGCCATAGACCGGAAAGGTACGCCCGTTTCGGCAGGGCGGCAACGGACCCCGGGCCTTTCATGGAAAGAAGAAGGCCCCGGACCGCGGGGGCGGTCCGGGGCCGTTCGGCTGCGCTGCGCGCCGGCTCAGGCCAAGAGCACGGGGGCGGGCGCCAGGATCATGCCGGTCTGGCCCGGCTTCTCCTTCTCCTGCTCCACCGGCGGCTCTTCCCGGTTGTTGGGGTCCGCCGGGTTGGTGCATGCGGCGGTGGCCAGCAGGCCGCACGCCGCCACCGCCGCGGGCAGGTAGCGCAGGGAGCGAGTGAGGTTCCGCATGGTCCGTCTCCTTGGTTGCTTCGCGTTTCAGCCCGGGCCGGCGCGCCCGGCATCCCGGTGCTACAACGTCCCAGGCGCGGAAGTTTGTACGTCGCAAACCGCAGGCCATTGCGGCGGAAGGAGTTAGCTCCGCCCTCGCCCGACCCGCAACGAGGTCAATCTAGCGCGTGGACAGGGCAAAGGAAAGGCCTTCGAGCTCCAGCGTCACGTCCACGTTGCGCAGCGTGACCCCGCGCGGCACCCGCAGCCGCACGGGGGCGAAGTTGAGCACCGCGCGCACCCCGGCCTTGACCACGCGGTCCACGACCTGCTGCGCCGCCTCCGCGGGCACCGCCACGATGGCGATCTCAACCTCGCGCTCGCGCAGCGTGGCGTCCATCTCCTCGTCCGCCTGGATGGTGAGGTCCCCCAGCGGCGTGCCCACCTTGTCCGGGTCCGCGTCGAACACCGCGCAGATGCGAAAGCCGCGCGCCTCGAAGTCGCGGTACGAGAACAGGGCGGAGCCCAGCTTGCCCGCGCCCACCAGCGCCACGCGCCAGGAGCGGGTCAGCCCCAGGATGGAGCGGATGCGGCCCAGCAGCTCCTGCACGGAGTACCCCATCCCCCGCTTGCCGAACGAGCCGAACAGCGACAGGTCCTTGCGCACCTGCGCGGAGGTGGTGCCGCCGCGCTCCGCCAGCTCGCCGCTGGAGATGGTCTCCGACCCCGCGGCGTCCGCCTCCTGCAGGAGGCGCTGGTACAGCGAGAGCCGGCGCACCGCCGACTCGGAAATCTTCTTCATCGCCCGCACAGCCTTGCCCGGCGGGACGGAATGCCCCGCTTGTGAATGAATTCACAAGATAGGGGCGCCCCCCCGCACCCGTCAACGCGTCAGCGCAGCGCGTCGATCACCGCGCCCGGGTGCTTGGCCGCCACCCGGAGGAGCGCGCGGGCGGGCCCCTCCGGCCGGCGGCGCTTCTGCTCCCAGTTGCGCAGCGTGCCCACGCTGATGCCCAGCATGTCCGCGAACCGGCTCTGCGACAGGCCCAGCTCGTTGCGCACCGCCTTCACGTCCACCTCCTCGTGCACGAACGTCCGCGAGGGCGGCTCCTGGCCGCGCAGGATGGCCCCGCCCTGCCGCACGCTCTCCAGCAGCTCCTGGAACATCTCGTCACGCATCTCCCGCTCCTTTGTCTAGGGACCCGCACGCCCCGCCGCGCTTCCCTGCACGCTCACGCGATGCCCACCCCGCCATACTCGCGCTCCACCACCTGCCGCAGCGAGGCCTTCTGCGCCGGGGTC
>DASTLD010000015.1:0-2939 GCA_035715345.1 Longimicrobium sp. | reverse complement strand
AGGAAGGCTCTCGCCTGGATGATGCGGGCAAGACGGGTGTCAGCGCAATCTGCTGAGACCCAACATCTACGGGGGTGTAGATGCACGCGGCAGGTTGCGAAGCGGTAGAAAGAAGCCCCTCCCCCGAAGTTGGGGGAGGGGTTTGGGGAGGGGCCTCGGTCCACGAGAGGCACTCCTCCACCCGCACCTGCCCTCGCCGTTCCGTACTCCGTACTCCGTACTCCGTACTTCGCACTTCGCACTCTCGCACTCCCGCACTCCCGCACTGCCTTGAAACGGCGGAGGGGCGCACCGCGTCCGGTGCGCCCCTCTCGCATCTATGTAAAGCGCCCGTCAGTCCAGCAGCGGCGCGATCAGCGCGGCGAAGTTGTTGCGCGCGCGGTTCAGGCGGCTCTTGACCGTCCCCAGGTTGGTGCGGGTGATCTCGCTGATCTCCTCGTACGTCTTGCCCTCCATCTCCCGCAGGATGAAGACGGTGCGGTGGTGCTCCGGGAGCTGGTCCACGGCGGCGTCCACCTGGCTCTTGAGGTGGCGCTTGCGGAACAGGTCGTCCGGCCGGTAGGTGTTGTCCTCCCACTCCAGCGGGCGGGCGTCCGCCTCGCGGTTCTTGAGCAGCGTCTGGAACAGCACCAGCGGGTTGCGCGAGCGGTTGCGCAGCTCGTTCTTGGCCAGGTTCGACGCGATGGTGTAGATCCAGGTCGAGAACTTCTTGCTCTGGTCGAAGCGGTGCAGGTGCCGGTAGACGCGGATGAAGGTCTCCTGCACCAGGTCTTCCGCGCGCTCCCGGTCGCCGGTGGTGCGGTAGACGAAGTTGAGCAGGCGGTTCTGGTAGCGCTCAACCAGCTCGCCGAAGGCGCGCTTCTCGCCGTCCAGGAAGGCCGCGACCACGGCGCTGTCGTCCAGCTTCTGCAGCCGCTCGCGCGGGCTCAGCTCGCGGCGGTCGGCGCGGTCGTTGACGAGGACTTGGAACATCGGCAAACCTCCCTGAGGGAAACCGGCGGGGGGAACTCCGCCGCCGGTGAAAGGCACGTCGCGTTCCCCGCGCGGCCTGGAGCTTGGATGCGCTGGGAACCCGCATGGTTGCAAGGGATTCCGCGCCGGGTGGGGCTTCCGCCGGCCGCCGCGCGTGTCCACCCGAATGGACAGGCGGCGAGCCGTTTGTACACTGCCCGCGTGTCGTCGCGACGCGCGTTCGGGAGAGAACGTCCCGCGCCTGCCGCCTCTGACGATCCTACCTGCCGAAGACGAACCCGGCCGCGTACAGCAGCGTGCAGATGGTCTTGGCGTCGGTGATCTCGCCGTCGCGCACCATCTCCAGCGCCCGCGAGAGCGGCATGGGCACCGCCTCCATGAACTCGTCCGCGTCGTGCTGGACCTGGCCGGTGGTCAGGTCGGTGGCCAGGTACAGGTGGATGCGCTCGTCCGTGAAGCCGGGGGTGGTCCAGATGGCGGTCAGGTAGCGCAGCGCGCCCGCCTCCATCCCGGTCTCCTCGCGCAGCTCGCGGCGCGCGCATTCGTCCCAGGGCTCGCCCTCGCGGTCCGGCCGCCCGGCGGGCACCTCGTAAAGCCAGCCGCCGGACGCGTAGCGGTACTGCCGCACCAGCAGGACCTGGGGATCGTCGCCGCCGGGGTCGCTCAGCACCGGGAGCACCGCCGCGGCGCCGGAGTGGCGGATCATCTCCAGCTCGCCCATGGAGCCGTCGGGAAAGCGGACCGTGTCCATCCCCAGGTCCACTACCCGCCCCCTGTGGACCGGCCGGCGGGAGATGAGGCCGGGCCGTGCCCCGCCCTGCGCGTCGCTCATGGTGTGCGGTCCACGGATTGGAAGATGGACAGGATGCCGGCGATGCTCAACCGGGCGAGAGGCACGCTAACGGGATCGTAATACGGCATTTGCGGGATTTGCGGCGGGAACGGAATCGACCTCGGCACCATCCATCCGGGCGGTGTTCTACCGCGGGCGGCCCCACCCCCCGGCCCCCTCCCCCCGCGCCGCACGTCGCCCCGGCCCGCGACACACGGGATTCTGCGCGCGGCGCGCGGAGAGGGGGAGATCTGAACTGCGCCGCGGCTAGTTCTCGCGCGCAGGACCTCCAACCCTCCCCCAGACTTGGGGGAGGGTGGACGAGTAATGCGAGTCCGGGTGGGGGCGCCTGCGCCCGCACCGGAGCCCGTGGCCCGCTGGGGCGCCTACTTGAGGATCCCCGCCGTATCCACCAGCTCCACCGGACCCACGCCCAGCTCCTCCAGCGGCTGGCGGAGCGCGGAGGCGTCGCCCACGACGACGACGGCGGCGCGGCCGGGCATCAGGCGGCGGCGCGCGGCCTCGCGCACGTCCGCCGCCGTCACCGCCAGCAGCCGGTCGCGATAGTGGTCGAAGTAGTCCAGCGGGAAGCCGTAGACGGCGATGGTGCTGAGGCGTCCCGCCAGCCCATCCGTGGTCTGCAGGCCCAGCGGAAAGATGCCGGCCAGGTAGTTCCGCGCGTCGTCCAGCTCCGCGGGGGTCACGAGGTCGTCCTGCATCTCCCGCATCTGGCGCAGGATCTCGCTCACCGAGTGCGCGGTGCCCTCGCTCTGCAGCGCGGACGCGACGGCGAAGGTGCCCGGCAGCTTGCGCGTGGAGAAGCCGCTGGTGATGCCGTAGGTGTAGCCCAGCTTTTCGCGCAGGTTCAGGTTCAGCCGCGACGAGAAGGTGCCGCCCAGGATGGCGTTCATCACCGTCACGTCGAAGAAGTCCTCCGCCGTGCGCTCGATGCCCACGTGCCCCAGCCGCACCTCGCTCTGCACGGAGCCGGGCCGGTCGGCCAGGAAGACGGTGGTCTGCGCCACGCGGTTCTCCGGCACCGGCGCGGCGGACGGCGGCGGCGCGCCCTCCCAGTCGCCGAAGTGCGCCTCCGCCAGGGCCACGACCTCCGCCAGCGTCACGTCGCCGGCGGCGG
>DASTLD010000014.1:0-9152 GCA_035715345.1 Longimicrobium sp. | reverse complement strand
GGACGGTGGCCAACGAGCCGGACGGCTCGGTCGTCGTCCACGTGCGCGGGCCCGAGGACAAGGTGCGCGAGATGGAGGCGCACCTGGCCGCGGGCCCGCCGCACGCCCGGGTGGACCGCGTGGAGCCGCTCCCCTTCTCCGCGGACGCCGCCGACGGCGAGTTCCGCGTCCTGCACTGAATTTCCGAACCCCTCCCGAAGAAAAGTCGCTTTCCAGGATCGCGTAAAACGCACGATCCCCGATTTCCGAGACCAGCGGGACGTCCGGACGGGCAAAACGCGTTATAAGCGATTTTCGAGGGGGTTTTTCGCCCCCCGACCCGCCGAATCGCCCCGAAACCCGGGTCGAGAGGGTGGGCGATGGCTCCGGCTACTTGCCGACGCAGAAGTCGCCGAAGACGCGGTCCAGGACGTCGTCGACGGTGACGACGCCGACCAGGTCCTCGAGCGCGCCCGCGGCCGCGCGAAGGTGCGTCGCGGCGAACTCCATCGGCACCGCCTCGTCCATCGCGGCGATGAAGCCCTCCAGCTCCGCGGCGGCGACGCGCAGCGCGCGCGCGTGCCGCTCCCGCGTCACCAGCGGCGCCTCGCCCGGCTCGCCCAGGATGCCGCCGAACGCGCGCCGGAGCAGCGCATCGCAAACCTTCTGCAAACCTTCTCCCGTTGTGGCGGAGACGGGGACGCCCGCATCGCCGTCCGAATCCCCCCCCGGCAGGTCGGCTTTGGTGCGGACCAGGACCAGGCGCGCGGGATCCACGCCGGCCAGGAAGCGCCGTTCGTCGCCCCCGATCTGCCGCCCCGCCTCCACGCAGAAGAGCACCAGGTCCGCCGCGTCCAGGTAGCGGCGCGCCACCTCGATGCCGATGCCCTCCACGCGGTCGGCGGTGTCGCGCAGGCCGGCGGTGTCCACCAGGCGAAAGGGGTAGCCCTCGACGGTGACGGAGGCCTCCAGCGCGTCGCGGGTGGTGCCGGGGATGTCGGTGACGATGGCGCGCTCCGTTCCCAGCAGCGCGTTGAACAGCGACGACTTGCCGGAGTTGGGGCGGCCCGCCAGCACGGTGAGCGCGCCCTCGCGCAGCAGCTCGCCCTCGGGCGCGGTGGCCAGCAGCGCGCGGATGCGGGCCAGCACGTCGCGCGCGGAGGCCAGCACGCGCTCCGGCGGGACGGGCGGCTCGTCCTCTTCCGGGAAGTCGATGGAGTAGGCGATGAGCGCCTCGGTGCCGATGACGGCGTCGCGCAGCTCGCCGACGCGGCGCGACAGGCCGCGCTCCATCTGGTGCACGGCCGCGCGGTGCAGGGCGGGCGATCGCCCGTCGATCAGGTCCGCGACGGCCTCCGCCTGCAGCAGGTCCAGCTTGCCGTTGAGGTACGCGCGCCGGGTGAACTCGCCGGGCTGGGCGGCGCGCGCGCCGGCGGCCAGCAGCGCGTCCAGCACGAGCTGGGGCGTCAGCAGGCCGCCGTGCGTGGCGATCTCCAGCGTGTCCTCGCCGGTGTAGCTGGCGGGCGCGGCAAAGTACGTCACCAGCGCGCGGTCCAGCAGCTCGCCGGACTCGGGATGCCGCAGGGCCGCCAGCCGCTGCACGCGCGGCGCGGCGTCCCCCAGCCCGGGCGCCACGCGGCGCAGCACGTCGCGCGCGCCGGGCCCGGACACGCGCAGCAGCGCCACCGCGCTCCGCCCCGGCGGCGTGGCGATGGCGGCGATGGTGTCGGCGGCGAAGGGGGATGCGGGCATGCGCGGGAGAATGGGCGGGGGGATCGCGCGCGGCAAGCGGGCCCTCACCCTGCCTGCGCTCCGGGCGCGCGACTTCGTCGCGTCCCGGAGCACAGGCTGTCCCTCTCCCACAACTGCGTGGGAGAGGGAGAACGGTGGTGCGCGTTGCCACCTGCCGTGGCACGGCAGCATGGAAATGCGTGGGTCTGCGCCGATCGCACGGCACTATCCCGTTCAGTCCGCGCAGGCGGACTTCGTGTTGTCTCAGGCGCGGTTTCAACCGCCGGCCCGATGCGGGCTCCGCACTCCGTGCCCTGCTCCGGCGCAATCCTCCCGCAGTTCTCCGCGTTCTCCGCGCCCTCTGCGTCTCCGCGCGAGGCAAAAGAAAGCCCGCCTCCAGGAGAAGGCGGGCTTTCGAACACGATGCACGACCGGCGTCAGATCTTGCGCTTGGTGCGGGCCTTGGCGCGGGCGCCGCTGGGACGCAGGCGCGCTTCCTTGGCGGCCTTCTCCGCCTTCTGCGCCTCCGTGATGCGCCGGCGCTCCTGCGCGATCAGGATCTGCTGCGGCAGCGACGCCACGTTCGTCGACGCGTAGTACAGGTTCAGCCCCGACGGCATCAGGAAGAAGAACGCGCTCATCATGAGCGGCATCGTGTACATCATGAACTTCATCTGCGGGTTCTGCTCCATCCCGCTCATCTTGGTGCTGACCCACTGCAGCGCGAACATCGACACCAGCAGGAACAGCGGCAGGATGTTCAGCGGGTCCCGCAGCGACAGGTCCGGCAGCCACCAGAACGACTCGCCCCGCAGCTCGATGGCGCTCTGCAGCACGAAGAAGAGCGTGATCAGCACCGGCATGGGGATCAGCAGCGGCAGACAGCCGGACATCATGCTGAACGGGCTGACGCCCAGCTCGCGGTACATGGCCATCATCTCCTGGCCCATGCGCTGCTGGTCGCCGGCGTACTTCTGCTGGATCTCCTTGGTCCGGGCCTGCAGCTCCGGCTGGATGGCCATGTTCTTCATCTGCGCCCGCATGGCCCGGGCGTTCAGCGGCCACGTGGCCAGGCGGACGATGAAGCCCAGCGCGATCAGCACCCAGCCGTAGGTCAGGCCCAGGCTGTCGTGCATCAGGTTCATCAGCCACAGCACCGCCGCGGCGATGGGGCGCACCACGGCGCGCAGCCAGCGGTAGCCGTAGGGGTTCACCTCCTCCAGCTCGTGCCCCACCGCGGCCAGGCGCGCGTGCTCCTGCGGCCCCAGGTAGGCCTGGTGCCGGAACGCGCCGTCCACCGCCAGCGGCTGCACCGCCCGCACCCGCGCGCGCGACGAGCGCCGCTGCTCGCCGTTCAGCGTGTACCAGACGTCCGGCGCGCCCTCCATCTCGATGCGGCTGAAGCGCTGATTGCCGCCGTTGATGACCGCCAGCAGGAAGTAGCGGCTCTTGATGCCGGCCCACACCAGGGGCCCGGGGATGGTGTCCGCGAACTTCACGTTCTGGATGGCCACGCGCTGGATGCGCCGCTGGTTCCACGCGGCCACCGCCAGCTCCCCCGGGTTGCCCTGCTCCGGCGCGTCGTGCGGGGCCAGCCCGGTGCCCAGCTCGGTGATGAGCCGCGCGCCGCCGCCCACGCCCGTGATGCGCCCCGCCACGTCCACCAGGTAGTCGTCCGCACGGAAGGTGAAGGTCACCTCCGCGCGCGGCCCGGCGGTGTTGGTGGAGACGAAGCGGAGCTGCTTCGGCGCGTCGCCCGCGCGCAGCTCCAGCGACGGGGCGCTGGGCGCGAAGGCCACGTTGCGGAAGTCCAGCGTGTCGCGGCCCACCACCACGCGGTGCGTCAGCACGTCGCGTACGTTGCGGGGGACGAGCTGCACCTTGCGGCCCTTCTGCACGTACGACTCGAAGCGCAGCAGGGTGGCCGCGTTGAGCGCGGCGCCGGTGGTGGAGAAGCGGTACTCGTAGAGTGGCGAGCGGACGGTGACCATCCGCCCCGGCACCGCCGGCGCGCCGCCCACCCGCGCGGGGGCGCCGGGGGTCGAGGCCGCGGCGGGCGTGGTCCGCGCGGGGGCCGTGGCCGCCGGGCGCGGCGCGGGGGGCACCGGCTTGCGCGGGAACAGCGAGCTCCAGATCAGGATGAACCCGAACGAGAGGACGAGGAAAAGGACGAACCGCCGGATCTGGCTCTGGTCCATCGGTTACTTCAGCCGTGTTCTCGGAAAGAAGAGGATGCCGCGAGCGGAAAGGCTCACGGCACCGGGTCCCACCCGCCCTTGCAGAACGGGTGGCAGCGCGCCAGCCGGCGCACCAGCAGCCACCCGCCGCGCAGCGCGCCGTACTTCTGCACCGCCTCCAGCCCGTACGCCGAGCAGGTGGGATGGAAGCGGCACACCGGCGGCTTGAGCGGAGAGATGCCGGCGCGGTAGAAGCGGATGGCGGCGATCATGGCGCGCGCGAGCACAGCTCCTCCGTGAGTGCGGCCAGCTCGTCCCGCAGCTCCGCGTAGGTGGCCGCGTACGCCTCGGGGCGGGCGCGGACGAGTACGTCCAGCGCGGCGCCGCGGTTTCCCAGCCCGGGCAGCACGACGGTGCGGCCCGCCTCGCGCAGGCGGCGCTTGAGGCGGTTGCGCTCCACGATGCGGCGCTTGTGCTTGGGCACCACCACGCCCAGGCGCGGAAACGAGGCGGGGGAAGGGGAGACGAACGCGTCCAGGTGGCGCGTCCTGCTCCTCTTCCCCCGTCGGAACAGCGTGCGGATCTCGTCGCCGGACGTGATCCGCGCCTGCCGCGGCAGCCCGTAGCGCTCCCGCGCCGCGCCGTCCCCTTCCGCTTGCACGGGCGGGGCCGCGTCCGTGGGGCGCGGGACGGCTAGTACTTGCTGGGAACCTCGACGGCCAGGCGGTGCCGGCCCTTGGCGCGCCGGGCGTTCAGGACCTTGCGGCCCCCCTTGGTGGCCATGCGGGCGCGGAACCCGTGCTTGTTGATCCGCTTGCGGTTGCGCGGGCGGTACGTCGGCTTCATCTCGGAACCCCTATGCGTGCTGCCAGCCGGCAGGTACGGGCGTTTGGCAAAGACGTGGAATGTAAGGGCGATGCGGCTTTTCGTCAACCGCGGCGCCCCTTTCGCTCAGCCGCCCTCGCCCGTGGGCTGCGCGAAGACCACCACGCTGCCGCCCGGCTCGCGCACGGTGATCTCGTGCATGCCGTAGAAGGTGGTGCGGCGCGGCTGCACGATCTCCACGCCCTGCACTGCGCGCTCCACGGCGTCGATGTCCTCCACCTCGATGAACAGGACGGTGCGGTAGGGCCCCTCCGCCAGCGCGGGCATGTCCGCGCCCACGCTGGCGCGCGTCTGGTACATGATCTCCACGCCGTCCCTGACCAGGATGATGAACCCCGGCTCGTCGCCGTGGGGCACCTCCACGGTCTTCTCGAAGCCCAGGCGCTCGGTCCAGAAGCGCTCGGCGGGGACGATGGAGTCCACGACCAGCACGGGGGTCAGCTTCTTCATGGGCGCCTCGGGTGCGGGGGTGTACGCCCGGCCGGCGGCCACGCCGGCCGCCAGCAGCAGCACGGGGATCAGCAGTCGCTTCATGAGCCGGTCGGGAGAGGGGGATCAGGGGACGCGAGGGAGACAATGATTCCGTGGCGGGCCGGGGATGGCAAGGGCCCTCACCCTGCGTGCACGGCAGGCGCGCGACTGTCGTCGCGTCCTGCCGCGCACGCTGTCCCTCTCCCACAAACTGCGTGGGAGAGGCGAAGGGTGGTGCGCGCTGCACCCTACCGTGGGATGGCTGGCCCTGTAGAGACGCCCCGGCGGGGCGTCTCTACCATGGAAATGCGGCCGTCCCTGCGCCGCGCACGGATCTCACCCGTTCAGTCGGCGAAGGCCGACTTCACGTTTTCGTTGCCGCGATTTCAATCGCCGGGCGGCGCCGGTGCCCGCCGCTCCCAAACCGGACGCGTGAAGGTCCGGGGGAGGGGTGTCCACGAAGCCATCCTTCGACACTCCTGCCATCGTCCAGACATCTTCTTCGGCAGGATTTCGGAGCCCTGCCGAAGGGGCAGGAGAAGGGGTGGCGCACGGGTGCCGCCATCAGACGCGTAGCAGCGAGAACACCCCGTAACTGCAAGCATTTACGGCGTTTCTTGACTTTTCCACACCCCGTTTCCAGATTGCGCGTTCGCCGCCTCATGGGTCCTGCCGTCTCGCCGCCGGAAGTCGATGGAGCTCACCGCCGGGGAAATCTGGTCGCGCATCCTGGAGAGTGCCCGCACCGCGCTACCGGACCAGGCGTACCGCACCTGGCTGGCCCCCACGGAGGCTGTGGCCGTATCCAACGATCTGCTCGTGGTCTCCACGCCCAACCCGTTCGCCGTGGACTGGGTGGAGAGGCAGTACGCCAGCCTGCTCGCCGGCATCGGCGAGCACCTGTTCGGCCGGCGCTTTACCCTCTCCGTCCAGTTCCAGGGCAACGGAAAGCCCGCGACCGTGCCCGTCCACCTCGACTCTCCTTCCGCGCCGGCCGCCGTGGCCGCGCCCCGGCCCGCCGCGCCCGCCGTCCACACGGCCGCGGACGCGCCGCGCAACACCGTTCCGCTCAACCCGCGCTACACGTTCGACCGCTTCGTGGTCGGCAACAACAACCAGCTCTCCAGCGCGGCGGCGCACGCCGTGGCGGAGGCGCCGGCGCGCGTGTACAACCCGCTGTTCATCTACGGCGGCGTGGGGCTGGGCAAGACGCACCTGATGCACGCCATCGGGCACGTCATGATGGAGCGCGACCCCTCCAAGCGGGTGATGTACCTGTCGTCCGAGCGCTTTACCAACGAGCTGGTGAGCGCCATCCAGGAGGGCTCCATGGCGGAGTTCCGCCGCCAGTACCGGCAGGTGGACCTGCTGCTGGTGGACGACATCCAGTTCCTGGAGGGCAAGGAGCGCACGCAGGAGGAGTTCTTCCACACCTTCAACGCCCTGCACGACGCCCAGCGGCAGATCGTGCTGACCTCCGACCGGCCGCCCAAGGACATCGGGCTGGAGGACCGGCTGGTGTCGCGCTTCGAGTGGGGGCTGGTGACGGACATCAAGCCGCCCGACTTCGAGACGCGCATGGCCATCCTGCGCAAGCGGGCCGAGGAGGACAGCCTGCCGCAGAGCCACGACATGGACGAGGTGCTGACCTTCATCGCGCGCAGCCGCACCAGCAGCGTGCGCGAGCTGGAGGGCGCCGTCATCAAGCTGCTGGCCTTCGCCAGCCTCACGCGGCGGCCCATCGACCTGCAGCTGGCGCAGGAGGCGCTGGGCGGCACCTTCGCGGACGGCGGGGCCAGCGGCGTGCCCACCCCGGAGCGGGTGCGCGCGGCCGTGGCGGAGGCCTGGGGGACGACCGCGGACGCGCTGCAGTCCAAGAAGCGCACCAAGGACCTGACCATCCCCCGCCAGGTGGCCATGTTCCTGATCAAGGAGATGTTCGGGATGCCGCTGGTGGAGATCGGCCGGCTGTTCGGCGGCCGCGACCACTCCACCGTCATCCACTCCATCTCCAAGGTGGAAGAGGACATCGACTCCGACCCCGGCTTCCGGCAGCGCGTGGACGAGCTGCGCGCCTCGCTGAAGTAAGTACGGAGTACGAGGTACGAAGTACGGAATGGACGGGGGGTGGCGCCTTGACACGCACGGGCGGGCGCGCGTACATGCGTGCCCGGAGGGACGTCCCGTCCGCCCGGGATGCGGCGTGGACAACCGGTGTGGAAAGCGCGTGGACAGCGGGGGCGGTTCCCCACGCCGGCGTGGGAACGTGGACAGCGTGGGGAGAACGCGGAGTTCCCCACAGCGCTCTCCACAGGGCGGAGGGGCCGCCCAACGTGGTGCGGTGCAGCGGGTTGGAGGGGGTGCGGGACGGGTTGTCCACGGCTCCACACCCTCTATTACTAAGACTAATCTGGGTATCTACAAGGCGCTGGTAAGCCTTTCCCGTGGACAACGGGCCACCCTAGCGTTCGCCGAATCCTCGTATGCGATTCACCATCACGCGTGAGAACCTGCAGCAGGGCCTGGGCGCCGTGGCCGGCAGCATCCCCACGCGCACCACGCTCCCCGTGCTGTCCAACATCCTCATCGAGGCGGAGGACGGCGCGGTGCGGATGAGCGGGACGGACCTGGACACGGCCGTCACCGTGCGCGTGGCCGCGGAGGTGGCGGAGCCGGGCGCCATCACCGCGCCGGCCAAGAAGCTCCAGGAGATTGCCCGCGAGCTGCCGGGCGCGGTGGAGTTCAGCACGCAGGGCGACGCCATCCAGATCACCAGCGGGCGCACGCGCTACAAGCTGAACGGCCTGCCGCGCGACGAGTTCCCCGCCTTTCCCAAGGTGGAGTTCGACGGCACCTGGAAGGTCACGGGGACGGACCTGCAGAAGCTGATCACGCACGTGTCGTTCGCGGCCAGCACGGAGGAGACGCGCCCCATCCTGAACGGCGTGCTCTGGCAGCTCGGCGAGGGCGAGATGCGGATGGTGGCGACGAACGGGCACCGCCTCGCGAAGTACACCATGCCGGTGGAGAACGGCGACGGCGGCACGCCGGCGGGCGACTTCATCGTGCACCCGCGGGCGCTGGCCCAGGTGCAGCGCCTGTTCCGCGGCGACGAGACGGTGGAGGTGGGGCGCTCGGAGAACCACATCGGCTTCCGCGGCGCGGAGGTGCAGGTGTTCACGCGCCTGATCGAGGGGCCGTACCCCAACTACGAGCAGGTCATCCCCCGCGACAACGACAAGTCGCTGGTGGCCGACAAGGGCGCGCTGCAGGCGGCGGTGCGGCGCATGGCCATCGTGGCCAGCGACCAGACGCACCGCATCCGCCTCTCGCTCGGCGGCCCCATGCTCAAGTTCCAGGTGGAGACGCCGGACGTGGGCACCGCCACGGAGGAGCTGCCGGTGGAGTACGACGGTGACCCGCTGGAGATCGGCTTCAACGCGCAGTACCTGCTGGAGCTGCTGCGCTACATGCCGACGGACGAGGTGCGGATGAGCTTCAAGGCGCCCGAGCGCGCCGCGACCATGCAGCCCATCGGCAACGAGGACACGCCGGACTACATGTGCCTGGTGATGCCGCTGCGCCTGCTGAGCTGAGCGCGTGCCCAATCGCGGGATCGGGAAGATGATACGAGGCGGCGGCCGGTTCGGCTTCCGCCTCGCGGCCGTCGGGGCGCTGGCGGCCGCCCCGGCGTGCGTGCCGGTGGTGAAGCACGGGCCGCGCGTGGAGCCCGGCGTGGTGTGGGGCAGCGTGGTCAGCCTGGGCACGGACTCCATCTTCAAGCGCGAGATCCAGCACGGGCAGGGGAACGTCAGCCCGGTGCTGCCGCCGTTCGCCGTCTTCGTGCGCCACGGGTGGAGCCCGGAGAGCGCCGGCGCGCCCTTCGCCATCTCCGCGGGGCTCTCCATC
>DASTLD010000013.1:0-3190 GCA_035715345.1 Longimicrobium sp. | reverse complement strand
TTGCGCTGCCGCGACATCCGCCCGCCCCGGCCGGGGCCGGCGGCCCCCGTCGTCTCTGCCGTCATCGTCACCTCTCCGCGGACAGCGTCCGCCAACGAGGTGTCTCAGCCAACTGCGGGGCGCAGGAATCCTGATGGACAGCCTGCGCGCCTACCTCGGCAGTCTGCCCAAGGCCACCTTCCGCGCGCCGCGTCGGCGCGCGCGGAGACGTACCGTCTAATACCAAGCGCCCTAGAGTCTGACCTGTGCCCACGTGCGGGTGGTGATGGAGGCGATCCGCTCGGGCAGGCGCATCAGCTTGCTCCACGCCTCGCAGCAGGCGTCCACGATGGCGTCGTAGCTCTCCCAGACGCGGTGGCTGAGCCAGTTCTGGCGCAGGTATCCCCAGACGTTCTCGACGGGGTTCAACTCGGGGGCGTAGCGCGGCAGCGGCAGCAGGCCGATGTTGTCCGGCACGCGCAGCCTGGGCGAGGTGTGCCAGCCCGCGCCGTCGAGCACGAGCACGGCGTGCGCGCCTTCGGCCACGCGCTTGCCGATCTCGGCCAGGTGCGCCCCCATGGCCTCGGTGTTGGCCTCCGGCATCGCCGCCGCCGCGCCGACGCGGCGTTCGGGGCAGACCGCGCCGAACAGATACGCCGAGGCGTAGCGCCGATCCCGTGGCGCGCGCGGGCGCGTGCCCCGCTTCGCCCAGACGCGCGTCAGTGTGCCTTGCTGCCCGACGCGGGCTTCGTCGGCGAACCAGACCTCGACCGGCGTGCCACGGGCCACCCCGGCCCGGCCGCGGCGGCCTTCACCAGGTCGGCGAAGCCCCCTTGAACGCCGCCTGCGCCGCCGGGTCGCTCTGCGGGTGCCGCGGACGCACCGACAGCCGCCGGAAGCGGAGCCTGGCCAGCAGCTTGCCGATGGTGCGCTCGTGGAAGCGGACCCCGAACTCGCGCCCGATCCGCTCCCGCAGGTCCGCACAACGCCAGCGCACGACACCATCGCGCTCCAGATCAGGGCCTTCCTCGACCCATCGGGCCAGCGCCGCCTCCCGCGCGGGTGAGAGGCGCGGCGCCGGACCCGGGGCGCGGCGGTTCGAAAGCCCGGCGATCCCCTCGGCGTTGTAGCGGTGGACCCAATCACGCAGGGTCTGGCGCTGCATGCCGCACGCCGTCGCCGCGCCCGTGCGCGAGTGTCCGTCCAGCACCAGCGCGACCGCCAGCATCCGACGCGCCGCGTCCGCATCGCCGCTCCGCGCCGCCTCCCGCCGCAGCTCCGCCGCCGACAGCTCCGTCCGCGTGACCGCCACCGCCTCCGCCACCACAGCCTCCCCGAATCGAGCCCCGGGAGAAGCGAATCACGCCCGCTGCGGCGGCGGGATCACATGCGAGTCAGTCACCAAGGCGATTGGTATGAGTTCCACACCGGAACGTCCGACCCGCCGTGGATGAAACCTGTGGCAGGCTGATGAGGTCCGGCGGCGGAGAGGTCGGCGTCGTCATGGTGCGTACGAGCCCGCGTATGAGTTGGATCCGGGACGCCTGAAGCACCCCCGATTGCGCCATGGGTCGCAAGGCCCGGGAGCGCGCTGCCTAGAGTTTGCATCCGGGGCGTCCTGCGCCGGCGGCGGAGGGAGGCAGCGATGGACGTTCTCCACCCGCGCTGCGCGGGGCTCGACGTGCACAAGGACAGCGTGGTGGCGGCGGTCCGGCTCGCCGAGCCGGGCGGGGTCCGCAGCGAGGCGCGCCGATTCGACGCCACCACGCACGCCTGGACTGCTGGCGCTGGGCGACTGGCTGGCCGAGTGCGGCTGCACCCATGCCGTGATGGAGGCGACCGGAGTGTACTGGAAGCCGGTCTGGCACGTGCTCTCGGACGGCGACCTGACGCTGGTTCTGGCCAATGCGGCGCATGTGAAGAACGTGCCGGGCCGCAAGACCGACGTGGCGGATGCCGCCTGGCTGGCCGAGCTGCTCGCCCACGGGCTGGTGCGGGCCAGCTTTGTGCCGGACGCGCCGGCCCAGGCGATGCGCGCCCTGCTGCGCACCCGCAAGCAGCTGGTCCGCGAGCAGTCCGGCCACGTGCAGCGGCTGCAGAAGACGCTGGAGGACGCCAACCTCAAGCTCGCCTCGGTGCTCACCGACATCATGGGCCTGAGCGGCCGGGCCATCCTCGAGGCGCTGGTTGCCGGCGAGACCGACCCTGAGAAGCTGCTCGCCCTGGTGCATCGCCGGGTCAGGGCCGAGCCGGCGCAGTTGCGCGCCGCGCTGAGCGGGCGCGTCGGCGCCAGCCGCCGCTTCCTGCTCCGCCTGCACCTGGGCCAGTACGACGCGCTGGCGAAGGCGCTGGAAGAGATCGACGCGGAGGTGGAGCGTGGCCTCGACCCTTTCCGTGACGCGGTCCGCCTGCTGCGGACCGTCCCCGGCATCGGCGACCTCGCCGCTCAGGCCATCGTCGCGGAGATCGGCATCGACATGGGCCGTTTCCCGACCGCCGCCCACCTCGTCTCTTGGGCGGGCCTCTGCCCCCGCAGTGACGAGAGCGCGGGCAAGCGACGCTCCACGCGGCTGCGCAAGGGCGCGCCCTGGCTGAAGACCACCCTCGTCCAGTGCGCCTGGGCCGCCACGCGCAGGAAGGAAGGCCAGCTACCTGCAAGCGCAGTTCCAGCGCTTGCGCCAGCGCCGCGGCCCAAAGAAGGCGGTCTGCGCCGCCGCCGCCTCCATGCTGACCGCCATCTGGCACATGCTGCGCGACGGCACCGTCTACCAGGACCTCGGGGCCATCCACTTCCACAAGCGCTCCCCCGAGCGGCAGGCCCACCGCCTCGCGCGCCAGATCGCCAAACTCGGTTTCGCCTGCTCCATCACGCCTACGCCCGGAGCGGTTTCTGCCTAGAACCGCCGCACCCTGGTGACGCTGTCCGGCCCGGTGCGGCTGCGCCTGCGGATCCGCCGCTGCGAACGGGAGGGGTGCCGGCGCTTCCACATCCCATACCGGCCGGAGGCGGAGGGCGCCCTGGCGCTGCCGCGGCACGAGTTCGGGCTGGACGTCATCGCCCCGGTCGGCCTGCTGCGCCAGCGCGAGCACCGCAGCGTCCCGGAGATCCACGCCGCCCTGCGCGGGCGTGGGGTCGACGTCGCCGAGCGCAGCGTGACCAACCTGCTCGACCGCTACGACGAACTCCTGGCTGCGGCTCCGACCAACCCGC
>DASTLD010000012.1:0-2706 GCA_035715345.1 Longimicrobium sp. | reverse complement strand
GTCTCTGCGTGAGTCAAAAACGCCTTGCGCGGGGGCGTTCGCGTCGGCTACACTTGCTCCCCGGACCCCTCGTCGCGAAGGATGCGCTTGATCTCCGCCTCGACGAGCGCGGGGGTGGGCGCGATGCCCAGGTCGTAGAGCGCCTCTTCCGCGCGGCGGCGCAGCGCGGGGTCCGCCTCGCGCAGCAGCGCCGGCTCCGCGGGCGGCGGCGGCGCGGGCGGCGGGCGGCGCAGCTCCACGCGAAAGCTCCCCCCGAAGTCCTCCGCCGCGAACGACGCCACCAGCGTGCCCTTGAGCCCCTGCAGCAGGTGCTCGATCTCCCGGCGCAGCACCGGGAGCCACGGCGAGCGCAGCCCGCGCCCGGTCACGACGATCACGGTGCGCGCGCCCTCCGCCTGGCGGTCGCGCAGCCACTGCTCCGTCTTCCGGATGGCCTCCGTCCCCGTCATGTGGTGCAGGTCCAGCAGCGGGTGGATCTTGCCCCACGCCTCGCGCGGGGCGCCCGACGGCTGGCCTGGCTTCTTCTTGCGCGACATGCGAAGGCGCCCCGGTGCGGGTGCAGGTCTGCGATGAAGGGTGCGGAATGGAAAGAGAGCCACGGCGCGCCGTGGCTCTCGGGTCGGGCAGCCGCGCGGGCCGCGCCGCTGCTTATCTGCCGGTCAGCGCGTCCTTGAAGCGCTTGCCCATGCGGAAGGCGGCGCTGGTGGAGGCGGCGATGCTGATCTCCTTGCCCGTACGGGGGTTGCGCCCCTTGCGCGCCTCGCGGCGCTTGGTCTCGAAGCTGCCGAACCCGGTGATCTGCACCTTGTCGCCGCCCCGCAGGGCGCCGGAGATGATGCCGCCGTCCGCCGAGAAGAGCGCGTCCACGGCACGGGTGGCCTCCGCGCGGCTCAGGTCGGCGCGGCTGGCCAGCTGCTGGATCAGCTCAGACTTGTTCACCGAGGATCTCCTGTTGAGAGTGTGACCATCCGTACGGCAGGAAAACCAAACGGCGGCGCCGTTCGCTTCGTACAGTAGGCGCACCCCCGTTCCGCGTCAAGAGAGATTCCCCGTGCCCAAAACCCCAGTAGCTACGCCCCTTCCCGCCCATGACAGCGCGGTGCGGGAGCTCCAGGCGGCGCGCGAGATTGCCCACGCCTTCCTGACCGCGCGCACGCCGGACGAGGTGTACCGCCTTGCCCTGGAACGGGTTGCCCCGGTGGTGGGCGCGGCCTTCGGCTGCGTGTACCTGCGCGAGACCGACGACGTGCTGCGCCTGGTGGCCGCGTGGAACTGGCCGGCCGAGTTCCGCCCCTTCCTGGGCGAGATGCGCGTGCGCGTGGGCCTGGGCCCCACCGGCACCGCCGTGGCGGAGAACCGCGTGGTGGAGGTGGACGACGTCTTCGCGGACCCCGCCCTGGCGGACTGGTGGGAAGCCGCGCGCGAGCTGGGCTTCGCGGCCTCCGTCTCGCTGCCCATCGTGCTGGGGCGGCGGCCGGAGGGGGCGGTCACCTTCTACTTCCGCCGCACGGATCCCCTGCCGGAGGCGGACCGCAGCCTGCTGCGCCTGGTGGCGCACCAGCTCTCCGCCACGGCGGAGAAGGCGCACCTGATCGAGGACCTGCAGCGCGCCAACGCGCAGCTCCGCGAGCAGAACGTGGAGCTGGAGGCGCGCTTCCGCGAGGCGGAGGAGGCGCGGCGGCTCAAGAACGAGTTCCTGGCCAACATGAGCCACGAGCTGCGCACGCCGCTCACCGCCATCATGGGCTTCACCTACCTGCTGCGCGAGGGCGGCCCGGCGCTGGACGCGGAGCAGGCCGGCTTCGTGGAGAAGATCGAGACCGCCGGCACCTCGCTGATGGCGCTGATCGACGACCTGCTGAGCATGACCACGCTGCAGCTCGGGCGGCTGGAGCTGGCGCCGGAGACGTGCGACGCGGTGGCCCTGGCGCGCGCCGCGATGGCGGACCTGCCGCCGCCGGCGCCGGGGGTGGAGGTGCGCTGCGTGGCCCCGGACGCCGCCGTGCCGGTGCACACGGACCCCAGCCAGGTGGTGCGCATCCTCCGCAACCTGCTGTCGAACGCCGTCAAGTTCACGCCGAAGGGTGCCGTGACGCTGCGGGTGCGGGTCAGCAGCGGCTCGCCGTGGACGCCGGAGGCGCAGGCGGGCGGCGACGCGCGGCACTCCATCGTGTTCGACGTGGAGGACACGGGGATCGGCATCGACGAGCAGGACCTGGAGCGCATCTTCGACCAGTTCCGCCAGGTGGACGGCTCCGCGACGCGGCGCTACGGCGGCACGGGCATGGGCCTGTTCCTGTCGCGGGCGCTGGCGCGGCGGCTGGGCGGCGAGGTGACCGTGCGGTCGCGGCCGGGAAAGGGGTCCACCTTCTCGCTGTCGCTGCCGGCGGGGTTCGGCCTGCAGCTGATTTGATCGTGAGCGATGTGATGGGTCTGCGCGGGGGCCCCCTCCCCCCCCAGCCCCCCCTCCCCCGCGGAGCGGGAGAGGGGGGGAGTCCGTTCGGTGCACATGGGCGGGCGCCGGCGCGGGAGGCCCCATCCCCCGCCCCCCTCCCCCCGGCAAACTGCCGCCGCGGAGAGGGGGAGAACCTCCGCGCGAACGGCCCCCGTCCGCCAGGATGCAGGCCCCGCGCAAGGATGCCCGCGCACGCGCGGAGCCCGTCCGCGAAGGCGGACATCACGTTTTCCCAGCCGCGAATTCATTCG
>DASTLD010000011.1:0-14109 GCA_035715345.1 Longimicrobium sp. | reverse complement strand
GTGCGCAGGTCCGCCACGCACAGCGCCCCCCCCGTCCCGCCGCCGCACGGCAGCGGGACGCCCGCGAACGCTCCCGCGGCGGCCCCAGGGACATCCCCCAGCCAGAGCGGCTCTCCGGTCTCCGCCAGCCGGCCGCAGAGCCCCCGCACCGCCGCCCGCAGTTCCGGCGGCCAGTCGTCCATCGCCGGAAAGGTGCGCACCGCCCGGTCCGCCGCTTCCGGAGGGACGATGAGCACGGCCGGCACGTCCAGCAGGCGCGCCGCCAGCCCCGCCGCGCGCGACCAGAGCGCGTCCGCCCTCCCTTCTTCCGGTGTCTGGCGCCCGCTTCCTGCGTCAGGCGCGACGGAGCTCGATTGCATGGGCCTCTCTCCCGGGACGGCGGTCGCTGCACGCCATCATGGCTGAAAGAGTGGGGCCAGCGCAGTCCAGACGCCACCCGCGCATGATACAGTTCTGTGCGATGCCCCCGATCTGTCCGCGCGCCGGATCCAGAGCGGCTGACGGATCGCGTTCTCAGGCGCAGCATGGACACCGACGCGCGTGAGCCCGGGGAGGCACCGGGCAGGAGCAGCGTCCGCAGGCTGCAGCGGGCGGCGGACGAGATGCTGGCCCACGCCGCCGCCGTGCTCCGCCGGGCACGCGCCTGGAGGGAGACGCCGTGGGCGCGCGCCGTCGCACGCGCCGGCGCGAACGCCGGGCGTGCCGGGTACGTGGCCAAGGGCACGCTGTACTGCGTGGTGGGTGGGCTGGCGATCGACGCCGGTGTGCGGCCGTACGACGTGCTCGCCGGAGCGCGCGGCGCCGTCGTAGCCGTGCGGCGGCAGTGGATGGGCCAGGCGGTGGTCGGGGTGCTGGCGGCGGGGCTGGCGGCCTACGTGTTCTGGCAGCTGGTGCAGGCGGTGCTGGACCCGCTGCGCCGCGCGCGGGGCGTGCGGGGGATGGGATTTCGCGCCGTGTGCGTGGTGAGCGCGGCGCTGTACGGCGCGCTGGCCCTGCAGGGCGCGCGGCTGCTCGCGGGCGAGACGGTGGCCGCGGAGCAGCGGCGGCGTGCGGTCATGTGGATGCGGGCCGTGCTGGCGCAGCCGATGGGCCGCTGGGCGCTGCTCGCCATGGGGCTGGCCGTGCTGGCGTACGCCGCCCGCCAGCTCGTGGGGGCGTGGCGCGGGCCCGCGCGTTCCCTGGACCTGT
This sequence comes from Longimicrobium sp., assembly GCA_035715345.1. Lineage (GTDB taxonomy): Bacteria > Gemmatimonadota > Gemmatimonadetes > Longimicrobiales > Longimicrobiaceae > Longimicrobium. The sequence goes on along the minus strand of DASTLD010000011.1, from coordinate 12,921 downwards.
CCGGGGTGAGCGAGCGCGCGCGCCGGCGCCTGGTGTGGCTGGCCGGCGCGGGGCTCGCGGCGCGCGGGATCGTGGCGGGCATCATCGCGTGGTTCATCCTGCGCGCCTGCGTGCTGTACGACCCGAGCGAGCTGGTAGGCGTGGCGGGTGCCCTGCGCGTGCTGCGCGAGCATGAGCACGGTCCCACGCTCCTGGTGCTGATGGGGGCGGGCCTCGTCGCTTACGGCGTGCTGCAGGTGCTGCGCGCCCGCTACTGGCACGCGCCGCACTGACCGCCGCGGCGTGGGGGGAGCGCGGCGCCGCGCGCTTCACTCCTCTCGGGGCTGCCGCACCACGCCGTTGGCGGGCCCGGCTGCCCCGCCGGCCGCTCCGGGGCCGGGCTGGCGGAACCGGTGGATCTTCTCCGCGAGCGTCTCGCCGCCGGCGCCGTCCCGTACGGACGGCTCGCCGGCCGGCATCAGTTCCCCCGTCGAGGGGATATGCTCGTCGGGGGGCCGTGAAGAATCGGCTGCCATCGTCCTCCACCCTCGGGAAAGGGTCGAACGGTATGGGGGCTGAGTCGCCGGCCGGAAGCAACGGCTCTGCCCCGGGACCGGTCGACCGGGACGCCGCACCGTCTGTTCCGCTCGCTGCCGGCTCGTCAGCACAGCAGGGGCGGGCGGGAAGCACTGTGCGGCGGGGGCGGCTGCCAGAGCCCGCACTCCCGCACTCCCGCACTCCCGCACTCCCGCGCTCCCCTGCGACCACAGATTCCGCATCCTTCGCCCTCTGTCGGGCGCGGGCCGCGGCGCCGGAACGCACGATGCCGCCGCGACCCAGCCGGCGGTGGACGGCTCGCCACGCGCCGCCGAGCGGATGGAGACCGTGAATCACACACATGGGAGGTGGATCGTGGCAGAGATCGACATCGAGAGAAAGCGCGGGGGCGCCTGGGTCTGGGTCCTGGGCCTTGCGGCGCTGGCGCTCCTGATCTGGCTGCTGGCGGAAGCGTTCGACGGGCCGGACGAGGCCGTGGCGGTGGAGGCGGTCGCGCCGGCCGCCGGCGAACCGGCTGCGTCCGTGGGGCCGGTCCCGGTGCTGGTGGTGGACCCGTCCGTACCGGCGCCCGCGGTGGCGGCGTTCGTGAGCCACATCCGCGGCGGCGAAGCGCGAATGGGCAAGGACCACCTGTACACGGCGGAAGGGATCGCGCGGATGGCCACGGCGCTGCGCGAGCTGGAGCAGGCGCACCGGGGGCTGAGCGCAGGGGCCCGGGCGCAGGCAGGCGAGTTCTACGCGCGGGCGGCGGCGCTGGTGGCGAGCCCCGACACGCTGCTGGCCCACGCGGACTGGGTGCACGCGGCCGCCATGGATGCGGCGGGCGTGATGGAGGGGCTGGCGGAGGACGTGAAGGGGCCCGTGCCGGAGCTCCGCGAGCAGGTGGCCGAGGTGCGCTCGGCCGCGCAGGCGATCCAGCCCGGAAGGGACCTGCTGGCGCAGGAAGAGCAGGTACGCGGCTTCTTCCGCCAGTCGGCGGACGCCATGGCCATGCTCATCGACCCGCGGCCCTAGCCCGGGCGGCGGCGCCCCGTCTGCCGCCGTCCCGCCAGCGTCCGCGACAGCTCCGCGCGCGACGGGCATCTGTCCGCCCTCGGACCGCCGGCCGGAACGTCGCCTGCCCCTCCCCCGGGACGACAGGCGGGGGTGACGGCGCGCTCCGAGGCGCCGCTTCCCCAAGAACCAACGCTCTCACGGGAGGAAGCGAACGATGTCGATGAACGAGATGGACCGCGTGGTGCCGCTCAGCCAGCTGGATGGGTACACCGTGGCCGACGACGACCCGGACGTGCGCGGCTGGGAGGTGATCTCCGCTGATGGCCGCAAGATCGGCGCGGTGGACCAGCTGCTGGTGGACCGCGAGGCCATGAAGGTGCGCTACCTGGACGTGGACGTGGACGACACGCTGGTGGCCGGCGATCGCCACGTGCTGATCCCCATCGGATACGCGCGGCTGGAGGAGGACCACGCGCGCGTGTTCGTGGACAACCTGGCGTCGTCGCAGGTGGTGGCCCTGCCGGCATACGCCCATGGGCCGGTGGCGCGCGACATGGACGCGGACTTCACCCGCCGGTTCGGCGCGCCCGCCGCGCGGGAGGGCCGGCCGGACCATGCCCGCGTCGTCCGCTCCGAGGAGGAGCTCGCGGTCGGCAAGCGGCGCACCGAGTCCGGCGAGGTGCAGGTGCACAAGCGGGTGGAGACGGAGCACGTCCGCCGCCCGGTGCAGCTGGCGCACGAGGAGGTCACGGTGGAGCGGCGCCCCATCACCGACCCCGCGATGGCGGCAACGACGCCGACCATCGGGGGCGACGAGATCCGCGTGCCGCTGATGAAGGAAGAGGCGGTGGTGGAGAAGCGGGTGGTGCCCAAGGAGGAGCTCGTCGTCCGCAAGCGCGAGGTGCAGGAAAGCGAGGTGGTGGAGGCGGACCTGCGCCGGGAACGGATCGACGTGAACAGGGACGGCGACGCCCGGGACGCGCCTCGCTGAGCCGTTGCCGCGCGGGGGGCGGGCGGCGTGCGCCGTCCGCCCCGGCCGGCTGTGCGGCAATCCGCGGCGGCTGAGGCCGTCCGACGGGCGGCGCATGCCAGGGGGCGAGGCAGGCGCCTGCTCGCCGCCGACGGGGACATCTCCCCCGACCCCACGGAGATCCGTAACCCCTCGCGGCCGGAGGAGCGCTGATGGACGGGATCCTTACCCTCCTGTTCGGTACGGAACCGATCCAGTGGATCCAGCACTTCTTCGGCCTGGGACACCCGCTGCCGTTCCGGATCTTCTCCCTCCTGGGCGATACCTGGGGAATGATCCTGATCGTGGGGGTGGCCTCCTGGCTGTTCGGGCAGGAGCGGCTCCATGCCGCGGCTGCCGTCGTAGCCACCGGCGCGGCGGCCAAGGTGCTGCTGAGCAGCGTGTTCCAGCAGGAGCGTCCCCGCGGCGAGGGCATCGTCGTCTACGAACGCCTGGAGGTGAGCTCATTCCCCAGCGGGCACGTGTTCGAAGCGGTGGGACCCTGGGGACTGCTGTTCGCGCTCGGCTGCATATCCTTCGGCCTGGCGGCCCTGGTGGTGGCCCTGGTCGGGCTGGGCCGGCTGTACCTGGGAGCGCACTTCCTGGGTGACGTGGTGGGGGGCGTCGTCTTCGGCGTGGCCTTCGTGTGGCTCTTCTCCCGGGGCTGGCCAGGAACGCGCCGCTGGCTGGGACGGAGGCCGGCCGGATTCTACACCGCCGCCGCGGCCGGCGCGGCAGCCGGGAGCACGGCGTGGATGCTCCTGGTGGGAGGCGGCCCGAGAAGGTGGGAGGTAGCGGGGATCGTCATGGGTGGCGCGCTCGCGCTCGTGCTGGAGCACCGTTGCCTGGCGTATGCGCCGGGCCGGGATTCGCGGGCCCGGATGGCGGCGAAGGTGGTCGTCGGGCTCGCACCCATCGCGGCCATGCTCCTGCTGGACCGGGGCTTCCCGGAAGATGCCCGGCTGCCCGGTCTCTTCACCGCGGGGTTCGCCACTCTCTGGGCCATCGCGGGCGCTCCGGTCCTGTTCGCCTGGCTGGGGTGGGGCATGCTCGACGCGTGCTCGCGACGCGGCGTAGCGCTCACGTCCCGCCGGCGGTAGGGTTCCTCCCCGCGCGTTCCACGTCCCGCAGCACCGTGGCCGATGCCGCGCCGCCGTCCGCGATCACGCTGAGGGTTCCGTCCGTCTCCAGCACGACGGCATGCACGTCTTCCATCGCCGCGATCCCGCTGGCGCGGATCGCCGCCCGCACCTCCGCCTCCGACACCCGCTCCCGTCGGAGAGCATGATCCAGGAAGACGCCCCGGTGCAGAAGCAGCGCCGGGCTGGACTTGACGGCCTTGCTCACGCGCGGGGAGCGGACGGACAGCCAGGTGACGGTGAACTGCAGGCCCACCAGCACGGCAAAGGCACACACCACCTGGAACAGGGAGGTGCCCCTGGACAGGAGCGCGGTCGACAGGGTGGAGCCGAACGCGACGGTGACCACGAGGTCGAACGCGTTCCACTTTCCCAGCGTCCGCTTCCCCGAAACCCGCAGCAGCGCCACGAGGGCGGTGTAGGCGAGGACGCCCACCACGAGGGTGCGTGGCGGACCCGTCCAGCCGTCGTAGAACATCTGCACGGAGCGACCGATGGTGGGATCCCCGCGGCGGCCGGCGCGGGCCCCGGGGAGAGCCGGTTCCGAAGCGCGCAGGCCCCGTGATACCCCCTGCCGGGGTCAGGCGGCGGCTTCGCAGCACCTGCGCACGTGGTCCAGCAATTCGTGAAGGTACACCGGCTTGGCCAGGAAGACGGCGGCACGCGACGCGGCTTCACGGTCCGCGGGAAAGGCATGGGCACTGAGCACGATGACCGGGATGCCGGCCGTCTCCGGCCGCGAGCCCAGCGCGTCGAGCACCGCCCACCCCGACCGCGTGCGGTGGAACAGCTCGGTGATGACCACGCACGGGCGCGACTGGCGAACGACGGAGATACCGGCTTCCGCATCCCCGGCGACGGCGACGTGGAATCCGTGATGCCGCAGCAGTGTCGAGCAGATTTCCGCGTTGTCGCGGTCGTCGTCGATCAGCAGGATCGTCCGTGGGTGGTCCATTCCGCCGCCTCGTGGGGGGAGTCTCCACGACGAGTGGTGCACGCCGCGCACCCCCGTGCACGTCCAGCCGCACAGTCGGACGGCGCGCCCGTCGCTGTCGCCGCGCCAGGCCAAGCCCATCCGAGGCCGGATCTCGGCACCGCCGACAGATGGTATCCTGCAGGCGCATCTGTCTGCGTGCGGCAGTCTCGGGGACCGGCGCCTGCACTCCGAACATCGCCGGGGCACGAGCGAGTTCACCCAGGCGCGGCCGGGGAGGGGCAATGAGGATGCGCGTGGCGGGTCAATCGACGGTTGCGAGCGGACCCGCTCCCACACCGGCGCTGCAGCGCCGTGCGGAAGGGTGCTCGTCGACCTGGACGTGCCCGCGCTGCGGGGCGGAACGCCACTTCCCCGGCCTCGTACCCCGGGGGGCGGCCATCCCGTGCTCCGCGTGCGGCGCAAACGCGATGGGTACGGGCTCCGGAGACCGTTCGCCCGGACGGGAGCCGTAGCACCCGGGAAGCTCCCGGCATCCTGAACCCGGCAGGCGCGATGGCCGGCGCCCCGTGCGGCGGCCGTGCTCCGTCAGCGCTCGTCCAGACCCTCCTGTCCAGGCCGCCCATCGACGCCGGCCCAGCGCAACTCCTCCAGGATCAGCTCCGCCCGCGGCGCGAACCGGGCCCACGCATCGACCGTCGCCTGGGTGATCACATAGAACCAGCGGCCGTCCCGCTCGCCGAGCGCTACCCAACCCTGCACGGGCACGCCCGAGGTGCCCTCGCTCCGGATGCGATACTCGACCATGGCCCAGGGGTGGTCGTGCCGTGGCTGGAGCTCGGTTCGGTCACCGGGAATGCGCAGCCGCTCCGCCGCGGTCCGCACGATCTCCCGGGCGCCGCCCTCCCGCGTCCCATCCTCCATTACCCGCAGGTAGACGAACGCGCTGTCCCGCCGCTCGCCGCCCGGGGTCCAGGTGAACCGGACCGTGGCGCCGGGGCCCCGCAGATCCGCACGCGGCCGAAACCCGCCGGGCAGCGCGGTGTGGAACGGCAGGGGAAACCCTGGCGGCGTACGGTACGGGTGCAGCGTGACCGGGCCGCCGGCATCCGGCCTTTCCACGGAATCCCCGCTCACGGCCGATCCCGCGCCGGGCGCGCGCATCCCGGTTTCCCCCCCGCACGCCGCGCACGCGAGCAGGACCACGCACCCGCGTCGAAGGCTCAATGTGCGAGCGGCCGGGCGGAGTGCACTCCGTACGTTCATCCGCATCTCCTCGCCTTCAGTACGAACCATCGTTGGGAATGGGAAGCGGGACGGGTGCAAGAACGCGATCGCACCCCTCAGGCGGGCGACCACAGCTCCGGTGTGTGCGGGAATCTGTCCGGCGCGTGCATGGAATCCGGAACGGCACATGAAGCGATGCTTTCCGCCGTGCCGGGATCGGCCGCGGCGCCAGAGGAGGGACCCGTACAGGAGGAAACCCAATGCTGAACCGTCTCCTGGGCGTACTCGCGCTCAGCGTGGTGATCGGACTCGTGGTCGCCCTGGTCGCCGGAGCGTCAGCGGGGATCGGCGCCTCTGCCGCCGCAGGCGTGATCGGGGCCGTCTGCGTGGTCCTCTGGCGCAACCACCGCGATCGCGAGGAGTTGGAGCGCGTCCTGGCACCGGTCCGCATCCGTCGCGTGGTCCGCGACGACGTCTCGATGCGCGAGCCGCGTTGACCGGGGGCGGCCGCACCGACCCAACGAGGTGGTTCATGGAGGCTACGATGGACGGGAACGGGGACATGGTGGGGAGGAGGGCCCGGAATACCGCGTGGATCTGCCTGCTGCTGGCTGCTGCGGCGAACACAGCGGGATACGCGCTGGGTATCTGGCACTCCCCCGTCTGGTTCGACGAAGTCGTGCACGCCTACACGACATTCGCCCTCACGCTCGTGCTCGCGTTCCATCTGCACGGCCGCGTTTACACCGGTGCGCGTACGCACCCGGCGACGCTGACGCTCGCCGTCGCCTCGGTGGGCGTGGCCATCGGCGCAATCTGGGAGATCGCGGAGTGGGCGTACGACCAGTGGATTGCGCCCGGAGACGCCATCCTGGGCAAGTGGGACACGATCACGGATCTCGGCTACGATACGCTGGGCGCGCTGATCGCCGCCGCCATCGCAACCGCGGTGGTCCGCCGGCAACCGGCCCGACGGCCAGCGAGCGCGCGACCTCCGCCGCAGTCCACAGACCCGGCTCGACCTGCCGCTGCCCTGCGCGAATACAACTGACGTGGCCAGCCGAAACGGGAGGCGCCGATGATCCAGAGGATGCTGCTGGTGGTCGTGCTGGGGATGGCGGCGTCCGCCTGCGGCGGGGAAGAGCGAGAGACGGGCGTGCCGCCCTCCACCGTTTCGGATAGCGGGATCCTGGCCGACACGGCAAAGCGCGACAAGGTCGACCTGGACGGCGTCCGCACCGGCGGTTGAACACCGGCGTACGGGCGGCGCATGCACATCCTGCGTGCCGGCGTCGGGACGCGTGCGCTGCAGCCCGATCTCCGGTCGCGAACAGTTGCCGAGGGTCCAACGCAACTGTGTCGTGGTCCCGGCTGCGAAGGACGGACGGCCTGATTACCGTTGGAGCGAGGCAGCCGGCGTCCGCCCCGCCGCAGAATTCCGGGCGCGCCCGGGCAACTGGCCAGCAAACAGGAGGACCGGATGGATGCCGACGGCAGTGCGATCCCTCTCTCGCACCTGAGGGGGCACAGGATCGCGAACGGCGCACTCGAGCTGCGCGGATGGGACGTGTGCTCCGCCGAGGGACGATGGATCGGGGTCGTGGACGAGGTGCTGGTGGACACTGCCGCCATGCAGGTCCGCTACCTGGACGTGGAGGTCGAGAACCTGCTCGTGACCGGACGGGAGCGCCACGCGCTGATCCCGGTGGAGTACGCCCGCCTGGGCTTCGGGCTTCGGCGCACCGTCGTCGTCGCCGGGCTCGCCGCCCGCGAGGTTTCCCGGCTGCCTTCCTACTCCCGCGGCGCCGTCGTGCGCGAGGGCGATCCCGTAATTGCGCGGCCGACGTCTGCCGCGGCCGCGCATGCCGCGCACGAGCCGCTGGATCTGCCAATCGGGGTGGAGCCGCCGCTGATCGTCCGCCCCATTCTCCTGCCCCAGCGGCCCCGGCAGGTCCCCGGTGATGCACCCGCGACGTCCGACCCGATGCCGGCCGGTCCGGAGAAGCTCGCAGGCCCGGCAGCACCTATGTGCCCGGGATGCCGCGCAGTTCAGCGGGCGGGCCGAAGGAGGGCCCAGGCCGCGTTCCGGCGGCGGCCCGCCGAGCGAACGGGCCCCGCCTGCCCGGGTGAGGGAGCTGCCGCACGACGTGCTTCCGCCCCCGCCCGCGGGGGTTCAGGCGCGATGCGCCGGCTCCCTCGGGCCGGGAGGCGAAGAGGCTCCCACGAGCTGGATCGTCGTGGAAGCGACCGGAATCGCCGCGGCCTTGATGCCGTGGAGGATCTCCCGCGTCATCGCATCCTTCACCTCGCGGATGCCGTGGTCGCGGACCACGAAACGTAGCGTGAGCTCCAGCCAGTTGTCGGTCAGGCGGTAGTAGACGCGGGGCGACACGTCCGGTGCCGCCATCAGGTAGCGGCGCTGCAGCCCCCGGAGCGCCTCCCGCTCCGCTTCCTCGGCAGGCACCGCGTGCCGCTCCGCCGCCCGCAGCAGCACCTGCTCCGCCCTCTCCGGGTCTGCCTCGTACGGGATCGGCAGCACGATCTCCTCCCACAGGTACGCGATCTCTCGCGTGTAGTTGAACACCGGCTCGTCAAAAACGCTCGCGTTGCTGACGGTGACGATTCGCCCCGTGTACTGCCGGCTGCGCACCCACATCGCCGGCTCGGCCTCCTGGACGGACGGGGGCTGGCCCATCTCCAGGATGGTGGTTTGCAGGAAGCCCAGAGCGATGACGTCGCCGCGGACGCCGCCCATTGAGATCCGGTCCCCCACGTTGAAGGTCCGGCCGCGAAGGATCACGGCATATCCCGCGAGCGCGGTCACCACCTTCTGCAGGGCGAACGCCAGCCCGGCCGTGACCAGCCCCAGGGCCGTGGCCAGGCGGGTAGGGTCGTCGAACCAGATGGAGGTGATGCCGATCAGCATCACCACCCCCGTCATCACGCCGATCCCCTGCCGCCACCAGAACGCCAGGCGCGCGGCGCGGCGGCCGCGGAGGATGACGCCCGTCGCGGAGCGCACAAGCCGGCCCAGCAGGAGGACCAGCAGCACGAAGACGATCGTCAGGACGACCTTGCGGCCGTTCTCCGCGTTCACGCCCACCAGCTCAACGCCGAGGATCTCCACCCCCCTGCGGGGGCCGGCTACCTCGATCACCTCCCGCAACAACATCGTCATCCCTCCTCGTTGGCGGGTGGCCCGGCGGGAAGCCTGAGGCTGAACACAGACCCGCCTCCGGGGGCCTCCTCCACCGTGATGTCGCCGCCCAGCAGCCGTGCGATGCGGCGGCTGGTGGCGAGGCCCAGCCCGTGCCCCGCCGCCTCGCGGTCGTGCAGCCGGTGAAACTCCTCGAAGATCGCCTCGCGTTCCTCCAGCGGAATCCCGGGCCCCGTGTCGCAGACGCGGATCTCGACCCAGCGGCCCCCGACCCCTCCGCCGGCGTCTACAGCCTGCGTCTCCAGCACGATCCGGCCGGGGGGCGGCGTGTACTTGGCGGCGTTGGAAAGCAGGTTGCCCAGGATCCGCAGCACGCGGGCCCGGTCCGTCACGCACGGCAGCCGCGCATCGCCCGGGCGGAGGTCGAACGTGTGCCCCGCCGCGTGCGCCGTTCCCGCGAACTCGGCGGCCGCGGCGCGGGCCAGTTCGCCTGCGTCCGCGGGGCCGCAATCCAGCTGCAGCGTTCCGGACTCCGCGCGCGAGAGGTCCAGCAGCTCACCGATGAGGTCCAGCGCGGCCCCGTGGCAGCGGCGGATGCTCTCCAGCATCTTCTTCTGCCCGGGGCTTGGCTCCCCCTCCACCCCCGCTTCGAGGAGATGGGTGTATCCGTCCGCGGCGCCGAGCGGGTTCTTCAGGTCGTGGGTGACGCCGCGCATCAGCCGCTCGCGCGACGCGGCCAGGCGGCGAGCCTCCGCCAGCGCACGCTCGGCCTCTGCTTCGCGCGCGGCGGCCTCGTGGGCGAGCGAGCGCATCCGCTGGGCGATCCATCCCAGGACGGCCGCGGCGAGCAGCGCCGCCAGCGACATGGCCGCGGTCAGGGCGTCCTCCCTCCGTTCCGCCCTGCGGATGGCTGCCCTGCGGCTGGACGCGGCCTCGGCGATGGCCGTGTCCAGCGCCCGCGCCTGCAGCAGCACCTCCTCGTACAGGCGCAGCCCGCTGCCCTGCACCGCGCCGCCCGCGCCCGGGAGGCGCCGGAGCACCGCGTACGCGTCCACATCGGCATGCCAGCGGGCGGAGAGGCTCCGCAGGCGAACGAGCCCGGCACGCGTGGAATCGGAGAGCTGCGCCGTGAGCGAATCGAGCGGCGGATACGCGGACCGCTCCAGGGCCGCCGCCTCCGCGTACGACGTCGATTGGCTGGAGCCGGAGGCGAGGAGTGCGCCGCGCAGGGCCGACATCTGGCTCGCCAGGCCGAACTGGATGCGCGTCAGCAGCGTGCGCGCTTCGTCCGCCGCCTCCGCCTGCTGCCGCAGGGGCGCCACGCGGCGCTGCAGCAGCACGGGCGCCGCGGCCAGCGCCGCGAGCGCGACGAAGACGAAGAGCAGGGCCAGCCGTCCGGCCCGCGCAGGGCCCTCCACGTGGCGCGGACCAGGGCGGCGCTGTTCCATTCGCTCGTCCGGCCGAAGTCAAGCGGGTCGCTCCGGCGATGTGCCGCAAGCGTGTTTCCCCCGCCACTCGAAGGGCTCACCCGCGAGGATGGGGCGCCGAACCAAGGCACCGTGCATTCCCGCCTGTACGCTCGTCTGTGACAGATCCGCCCGGACGCCGGATCTGTCGTGATGGCGTCACGAGGTGGAGCCCGGCTCTCGCAAGCCGGTGTGTGCCGTGACGGTTCCACCGCGCTTTGCGCCGGTTCGGCGTTGGCGTCCTCCGCGTTCGGAGTCCGTACCTGTACGCACGGACCTGAGGGCGTGTCCGGCAGGGTCCGCCAGTACGGTCCGGCTTCTGCCCGGGCGGGAGGGGCGAACCGTGTGCAAAAACACAGAGGGGGGCCCCAGGATGGCGGTCAAGGAGCCGGAAGAGCGCGAAGAGCGGCTGCAGGCGCTGCACGAGCTTGGGGAGTGGCTCGAGAGACCGATGGTGGTGCTGGGCTTCCTCTGGCTGGCACTGCTCGTCGTAGAGCTCGTGCGCGGGCTCCCGCCGTCCCTGGAGCTCGCGGGCGCCATCATCTGGGCGCTGTTCATCCTGGACTTCCTGCTCCGCCTGGCCCTGGCGCCGGCGAAGGTGGAGTTCCTCCGTGCCAACTGGCTCACGATCCTTTCGCTGGTCGTCCCCGCGCTGCGTTTTGCCCGCGCCTTCGTCGGGCTGCGGGCGGCGCGGGTGCTGGGGCGCGTGCGGCTGGTGAAGGTCGTCGGGTCGTTGAACCGCGGGATGCGCGCGCTGGGGACCGTCCTGCGCCGGCGCGGTTTCGGCTACGTGGTCGCCTTCACGATGGTCGTCACGCTGGTCGGCGCAGCAGGGATGTACGCCTTCGAGCGGGGCGCGGGAGAGAGGGGCATCCAGAGCTACTGGAGCGCGCTCTGGTGGACCGCCATGGTGATGACCACCCTGGGCTCCGAGTACTGGCCGCGCACCGGCGAGGGGCGGCTGCTCTGCTTCCTGCTGGCCCTCTACGCGTTCTCCGTTTTCGGCTACGTCACCGCAACGCTGGCCACTTTCTTCATCGGCCGGGACGCGGAGAGCGCGGACGGCGAGTTGGCCGGCGAGCTCGCCGTGCGGGAGCTGCGCGACGAGATCGCCGCCCTGCGCGTGGAGTTGCGAAGCACAACTGGCGGGAGCCGTACAAAAGAGTGAAGCCGAACGGATCTGTGGGATGTGCGGGGCTCCCCCGGCGCTCCCGACGGCACTGTCCGGGAGGTCTGTGAACGTACCGCCCGGACAGGGCCTTGGCGCCCGGCGTCGTTTTGCGGGGGGGCCACAGCGTCGATGCCGTTATTCGCTACCCCGGTTCTTGTCGACGATCGCGGCGAGGATGAGCGTGAATGCCAGCAGGCGCAGGCCGTATACCCAGATCGTGCCCGCTGGAGACGTATCCACGAGCGCGAGCAGGGTGCGCTGAACGCCCAGGAGCCAGAACGCCCCCGCAAAAATTGCGAAAAGGCGGTCCTGGGTCTCGCGCCAGAAGCGCAGGAAGAACACACCTGCGACCAGGTATCCCATGATGAGCATACCGCTCACCACGAAGCTCACCGCGTCTCCCATACCAGCCCATAGAGGAGGATGGCCACCCCGGCGAGCGCGGGGAGTGACCGCCAGAGCGACAGGTCGAGGGTGGGGACGACGCGCGTGTCGATCAGCAGGATGACGTTGTTCGCCGCGAGCCCGGCGAAACACAGCCCCGACCACAGCAGCAGCCGCGCGCGGGTCGCGAAGTAGCCTCGCAGCAGGAGCGCTGAGCAGGCCAGGCTGGTGAGGGCGCACAGCGCATAGACGAGCGTCACCATCAGCCGTTCCTCAGCTTGAAGGCGTCCGTGAAGCTGCGGAGCGCGTCCGGCGGACGGCTGTAGATCAGATTGATCACGCCTACGCGGTTCGCCCGGTAGGTGGTAGCGAGATCGTCCACCTGGCCGCGCAGCGCGGCCGTGCCCGGCGCGAACCGGTATGTCGGGACAAGGGCCCCGTTGGAGGTCACCAGCCCCATCTCGACCAGCTGCTCCAGCCGGCGCGTAGCCCCGGCGGGAACCGTGTAGATGGTCCGCGCCACCTCCTCGGGCCTCCATTCCCGCTCTCCGCCGGAGTGCAGCAGCAACAGTGTCTCCAGCAGTTCCGCGGATTCGATGTTCTGCGCCACGAAGGCGCGAACCTGTTCCGGTATCTGTGTCTGGCTCATCCCGTCCCAGGTTTCGTTGCATCTTGATCCGCGGACGCCAGCCTGTCGAGACCTGCACCGGCGTAGCACGGAAAACCGATCCGCCGGTGCAGGCACAGTACCGTCGCGCAGTGGAAGTTCACCACAGATTTCGAGCGCGCGTCCAGCTGTTCGACGGCACCCCACTTGGCCGCTCCCGTTCCGACGCGGGCCGCGATGCGCATCCGTCCTCCCGGACCCGGGTCCAGCTGGCGCGGACCCGGGGGGGCGACT
>DASTLD010000010.1:0-3354 GCA_035715345.1 Longimicrobium sp. | reverse complement strand
GCTGCTGCGCGCTCACCTCGATGAACATGATGTCGCCGCCCACGGGGGTGTAGTACATCCCCGTGGCCACGCCCACCAGGTCCTCGGCGCCGGCCCGCTCCGGGTGCACGCGGGTGCGGCCCAGAAAGTCCTTTATCGTGTCCAGCTCCACCGTCACCCGGTCGGTGCCGCCGGTGGCGATGCGGCGGGCGGCCTTGCGCGACACCTTGCCCAGCTCGCGCTCCAGCTGCCGCACCCCCGCCTCGCGGGTGTACTCGCTGATCACGCTCTCCAGCGCCGGCTCCGTCACCTCCAGCTCGCCCTCCTTGAGCCCCGCCTGCTCCGTCTGGCGCGGCAGCAGGTACGTCTGGGCGATGGCCTTCTTTTCCCGCTCGGTGTACCCGCGGAACTCCACCGCCTCCATGCGGTCGTACAGCGGCGCCGGAATGTTCTGCGTGTAGTTGGCCGTGGCGATGAACAGCACCTCGCTCAGGTCGAACGGCACGCCCAGGTAGTGGTCCGTGAACTCGTGGTTCTGCGCCGGGTCCAGCACCTCCAGCAGCGCGGACGACGGGTCGCCCTGGTAGCTGACGCCCAGCTTGTCCACCTCGTCCAGCAGGATCACCGGGTTGCGCGTCTTGGCCTGCTTGAGCGCCTGGACGATGCGGCCCGGCATGGCGCCCACGTAGGTGCGCCGGTGGCCGCGGATGTCGGCCTCGTCGCGCACGCCGCCCAGGGCCAGGCGCACGTACTTGCGCCCCAGCGCCCGCGCGATGGACTTGGCGATGGACGTCTTGCCCACCCCCGGCGGTCCCGAGAAGAGCAGGATGGGCCCCTTGGCGGTCGCCTTCGCCTTGGCCTCGGCGACCTGCTTGGCGAGGTCCGCCTCCTGCTGCTCCGTCGTGTCCGACGCGACGGTGCCCTCCAGCGCCTCGGCCTCCACCTGCGCCTCTTCCTTGGCCTCCGTCTCCGCCCGGCGCGCGGCCAGCTGGCGGACGGCCAGGAACTCCAGGACGCGGTCCTTGACGTCCTCCAGGCCGTAGTGGTCCTCGTTGAGGATCTCCTCGCCGTTGTTCAGGTCGAGCTGGTCCTCGCTGCGCAGGTTCCAGGGCAGGTCCGCCAGCCACTCCAGGTAGGTGCGGATCACCTGGTACTCGGCGCTCTGCGGGTTGGTGCGCTCCAGGCGCCCCAGCTCGCGCTCCGCCTCCTCGCGGGCGGCGTCGGGAAGCTGCAGCGCCTGGATCTTCTCGCGCAGCTCCTCGATCTCGCGGCCCTCGTCCTCCTCGCCCAGCTCGCGCTGGATGGCCTTCATCTGCTCGCGCAGCAGCATCTCGCGCTGGCGCTCGCCCAGCTCCTCCTGCACCTGCGCCTGGATCTCCTCCTGCGCCTCGATCAGCGCCAGCTGGCGCTGCACGATGAGCAGCAGCGAGCGCAGGCGCTCCTCCACGGACAGCGTCTCCAGCAGCTTCTGCTTGGCCTCGGGGGGCATCTCCACGTAGAAGGCCACCAGGTCCGCGAAGGGGCCGGGCTCGGACACGCCCTCCAGGAACTGCTGCAGCATCTCCGGGGGAATGCCGCGGCGCTTGCCCAGCTCCGTGGCGCGGTCGCGCATCTCACGGTGCAGGGCCAGAAAGGCCGGGTCCTCGGCGTTGACGGGGTCCAGGTCCGCCATGGCGCGGGCGTTAGCCACCAGGCCGCGGCCGGGCTCGTCGGTATAGTGCAGGGCCAGCGCGCGCTGCTCCCCGTGGATCAGGAGCTGCACGCCGCCCGGGCCCCGCTGCACCTGCGCGATGCGCACGACGGTGCCCACGGTGAACAGGTTGTCGGGCTCCACCTCGTCGCGGTTCTCGCGCTGGGCCACCGCGAACATGCGGCGGTCGCCGGCGAGCGCGGCCTCGATGGCCGCGAGCGTGCCCGGGCGTCCGGCCGAGATCGGCACGGCGGCGCCCGGGAACACGACCGTCTCCCGCAGGGGGAGCACCGGCAGCATCAGCTTTTCGCTCATTCTAGTCTGCCTTACGCATACGGTTGCGGCCCACTGCGTGTGGGCCGCGAGCTGGAAGGCGCGTTTCGCGTCTTCCGTGCCACGCCCGAGTACACCGCCGGAGACCGTCCGGTGCCCTTTAATCCCAGCGGGCGCAACGCTTTAACCATCCTCTTACCTGCCGCTGCCAATCCGGCCGGGCGGGATGGCCGATGGTGCCGCATCGGCGCTGCGCCTGCCGCGCAGGCATGAAACCGCAGGTGGCCTCCTATCCCGGCGTAAACCTCGCGCGGAACCGCGCGGTTGACCTTCGTGTCACGCGCGATTGTCCGCCCCACACTGCACCCGTCGGCGCAGGCCGACATCACGTTTTCTTAGCCGCGAATTCATTCGCCGGGTGCGGGGGGTCGCCTGTCGCACCGGCGCCCACCCGATCACCATCGTCCGTTATCTCCCCGTCGCATCGGCACGCACGCACGTACCGGGCAACAACTTTTCTGCGTTCTACCCCTCACCTCCAACATCGCGCTTGCTCGCACCATGACCATCCACACCTGTCCGCGTGCGTGGGGGTGCGCGCACTGCTATCCTACCGTGCCCGGGAATCCTACGAAACCGGTTCTATCGCCAAGTGACTGCCTCTACGCCCGATCCGAACGCCGGCCACGGCTCCGCCGCATCGCACGTGTCCGCCGCTTCCGCGGAGCGGCGGGGAACGGGGGACCCGAACGTGTTCCTCATCCCCGATGCGGCGCTGCCGGCGGGGTTCGCGGAACGCGTGGCGTCGGGGGATTACGCGCCGGTGGAGGCGCGCCCGGCGGCGACGGTGGTGCTGGTGCGCGACGGGGAGCAGGGGCCCGAGGTGCTGCTCCTGCGGCGGCACCGGCGCAGCGGCTTCGCGGCGGGCGCCTGGGTGTTCCCGGGCGGCGTGGTGGACGCGGAGGACCAATCCCCCGCCGCCCTGGCGCGCCTCGCCGGCCCCTCGCCCGCGGAGTGGGCGGCGCGGCTGGGGCTGGAAGATGCGGGCGAGGCGGCCGGCTACGTGGTCGCGGCGCTGCGCGAGGCGTTCGAGGAGACGGGCATCCTGCTGGCCCGCGGCGCGCCCGCTCTCGCGAGCGAGGCGCTGGAGGACGCGCGGCAGGCGCTGCTGGAGGCCGGGGAAGGGATGGGCCAGGTGGCGGAACGGCTGGGGATCGAGCTGGACGGCGGCGTGGCGTACGTGGCGCACTGGATCACCCCGGAGCCGGAGCCGCGGCGCTACGACACGCGCTTCTTCCTGGCGCGCGTGCCCGCGGGCGCGGAGTGCGTGCCCCACGCGCCCGAACTGGTGGACGCGGCCTGGCTGCCCCCCGCCGAGGCGCTGCGCCGCTTCGAGCGCGGCGAGATGAAGC
>DASTLD010000009.1:0-4060 GCA_035715345.1 Longimicrobium sp. | reverse complement strand
TCGTCGTGGACGGCACCCCGTACGTGGTGACCCTCTCGCCGGAGGGGGTCAAGCTGGTGAAGAAGGGCAAGCGCAAGGGCCAGGAGATCACCTGGCAGGCGATGGTCAGCGGCGACGCGGCGCTGGCCACGGAGCTGCGCGCGTCGCTGGAGGCGCTGCCGCCGGAGGCATCGTGAGCGCGCCCGCTTCGCAGGTGCGCGGCAAGGCGATCGCCGCCCTCATCATCGCGCTCATGCTCGCGGGCTTCGGCACGCTGGTGTACCCGCGCGGGCTGGAGACCATGGACTGGATCGTTTGCCCCGGCGCGCCCAGGCTGGAGGTGCGGCCGGTCCAGTACAGCTACCACGGTCCCGGCGAGTTCACCCTGAACAGCACCTGCTCGGGCGCGGCGGGCTCCGGCGACCGTACCTTCCCGGCGCTGGGGGCCATGTTCGCCCACTGGTTCGTCATCGTCTTCGTGGGGGCAACGCTGTGGGGCGCCAGCGGGAGCCCGCGCGAGCGCAGGCCCGCGCTGCCGCCGGGCACGCCCATCCGCCTGGACCCGGAGACGCGCGCGCGGGTGATGGAGCTGCTGCGCTCCATGAAGCTCATCCAGGCCATCAAGGAGATCCGCACCGCGACCGGGCTCGGGCTCAAGGAGTCCAAGGACGTCGCCGAGGCGCTGATGAAGGATCCCGACGCCTACCCGTCCGCCGAGCCGCAGCCGCAGCCCGTCGCCGCCGCGGCGCAGGAGGACGAGGACGCGCCCTCGCTCGCGAAGCTGCGCGAGCTGAAGCGGATGCGCGACGACGGGCTGATCACCACGGGCGAGTACGAGGCGAAGAAGGCCGAGCTGCTGGCGAGGATGTAGCGCGGGTTTTGGAGTGATTGGCGGAGTGCCCCGCGACCGCGGGAGGCCCCCTCCCCAACCCCTCCCCCAACTTCGGGGGAGGGGCTTTTTCGTCGCGCTCCAGTAGTTCTCCGCGTCCTCTGCGTCTCTGCGTGAGGCAGCAGCTCAGGCGGGCGGCACCTGCCCCGGCACGGGCGCGCAGACGATGGGCGCGCCGGTGTTGGCGCCGGAGCCCTGGTGGTAGGCGATGATGTGCCGCCCGTTCATCACCGTCGCCAGCGGGAGCGCGATGGTGCTGACGGCGGTGGCGGAGGCGTTCGCGGACGGCACGGTGGCGTCCTGCAGCGGCGCGACGGGGCGGCCCGGCGCGTCGCAGGTGCCCTCGTGCACGTGGCCCGCGTGCGCGCCGGGCGAGGCGCCGTTCAGCGTCACCGTCACCATGGTCTGCCCGGCGTGGTCCATGAGCTGGGCGATGCCGGTGGCGCCCGAGTTGTTGGCGGTGTTCAGCGTGACCGCGCTGCCCAGCGCCGCCTGCGCCGTGTCGCCGCCGGGCGATGCGGCGGCCGGGACCTTCGCGCCCGTGTCCGCCAGCACGGCCTCCTCGCCTGCGGCCCCATCGCCCGCGTTCTTGCCCGTGTCCTCCGCCGCGTCGCCGCCGCACGCGGCCAGGGCCAGCAAGGCGAGCGCGAACAGGTGCCTGGTGTGCATTGCGTCCTCCTCGGGTTCAGCTGTCGCCGTAGACGGGCACGGCGGTCCCGCTCACGGGCGCGGAGCGCGGGCCGGCCAGGAACAGGATGACCCGCGCCACCTCTTCCGTGGGCGTCCACTTCGTGAAATCCGCATCGGGCATGGCGGCGCGGTTGGCGGGCGTGTCCATGGTGCCGGGCAGCACCGCGTTGGCGCGCAGGCGGCCGCGGTAGTCCTCCGCGATCCCTTCCACCAGCGTGACGAGCGCGGACTTGGAGACGGCGTAGGCCACGTGCCCCCTGCGCCCCTTGAGCGCCGCGCGCGCGGAGACGAACACCAGCGTGCCGCCCTCGTGCAGCCGCGGGATGGCCGCGCGCGCCACCAGGAAGGCGGAGCGCAGGTTGACGCTCATCATCCGGTCCCACTGCTCCACCGGCGTCTCCGCCAGCGGCTGCCCGCCCGCGTAGCCGCCCACGGTGTGCACCACCGCGTCCAATCGCCCCGCCCACTCCAGCGTCAGGTCCACCATGGCCTCGGCGCCCTCCTCGGTGGCCAGGTCCGCGGAGGCCCAGCGCAGCTCGTGCGGGTACGCCTGCGACAGCTCGCGCAGCGCCGCGCCGCCGTCCTGGCCGTGGACGGGCACGGCCACGCGCCAGCCGTCCGCCAGGAACACCGCGGTCACCGCCCGGCCCAGCCCGCCCGCCCCGCCCGTGATCAGCGCCACGCGATCGCTCATCTCCGTGTCCCTCCGCTGCTATCGGCAGCCGCGCGGCCGGAGGCGCGGGTCAGCGCGGCCAGGCGCGCGGCCAGCTCCGGCGTTACGTCCCCTTCCCGCAGGCGCCAGGCCCAGTTGCCCTCGCCGGTGCCGGGCGTGTTCATGCGCGCCTGGCTGCCCAGCCCCAGCACGTCCTGCAGCGGCACCACCGCCCATCCCGCCCGCGAGCGCAGCACCGTCTCGATCATCGCCCAGTGCATCTCGTCCTCGGGCGCGTCGGTCAGCCGGCGCACGCCCTGGCGCTCGTTCGGATCCGCGCTCTCGTCGTACCAGCCGCGCGCGGTGTCGTTGTCGTGGGTGCCGGTGTACGCGACCGCGTTGTGGACGTAGTTGCGCGGCAGGTGGGGGTTGCGCTCGTCGTCGCCGAACGCGAACTGCAGCACGCGCATGCCGGGCAGCCCCAGGCCGTCGCGCAACGCCTCCACCTCGTCCGTGATCAGCCCCAGGTCCTCCGCGACCAGCGGCAGGGTGCCCAGCTCGCGGCGCGCGGCGTCGAACAGCGCGCGGCCGGGGCCGGGCACCCAGCGGCCGTTGAGCGCCGTCTCCTCGTCCGCGGGCACCTCCCAGTACGCCTCGAAGCCGCGGAAGTGGTCGATGCGCACCACGTCCACCATCTCCAGCGTGCGGCGGAAGCGGTCGATCCACCAGCGGTAGCCGTCGCGCGCCAGCACGTCCCAGCGGTAGAGCGGGTTGCCCCAGCGCTGGCCCGTGGCGCTGAAGTAGTCCGGCGGCACGCCGCTGACCACCGTGGCCCGTCCCTCCGCGTCGAGGGTGAACAGGTGCTGGTTGGCCCACACGTCCGCGCTGTCGTGCGCCACGAAGATGGGCACGTCGCCCACGATGCGGATGCCCGCCGCGTGCGCGTGGCGGCGCACCGCCGTCCACTGCAGGTCGAAGAGGTACTGCGCGTAGGCGTGGCGGTCCGCCTCCAGGAGCAGATCGTTCCTGGCCTCGTCCAGCGCGCGCTCGTCACGGGCGCGCAGCCGCGCCGGCCACTCGGGCCACCAGCGCCCGCCGAACTCGTCGCGCAGCGCACGGAAGAGCGCGTAGTCGTCGAGCCACCCGCGGTTCCGGTCCCGGTACGCGCCGAAGTCGGCCTCGAGGTCCAGGTCGTCCGAATCGAGGTAGAGCTCGTACGCACGGCCGACCACCTCGTCCTTCCACGCCATGACGGCGGGAAAGTCGATGCCGTCCAGCGGCAGGTCCGGCGCAGGGGCGGCCTCTTCCGGCAGCAGGCCGTGCAGGAACAGCTCGGCGGGGCTGATGAGCAGCGGGTTGCCCGCGAAGGCGGAGAGCGCGTTGTACGGCGAGCCGCCCTCGTTGACGGCGACCAGGGGCAGCACCTGCCAGAGCTGCTGCTCCGCGGACGCCAGCCAGTCGATGAAGCGGAAGGCGTGCTCGCCCAGGTCGCCGATGCCGGGGCCGGGCAGCGAGGTGGGGTGCAGCAGGATGCCGCCGGCGCGCGCGCCGATGGGCGACACCTCAGCCACGGCGCCTGTCCTCCACCGGCAGCACGTACGCCACCTCCGCGCGGTCCAGCTCCAGCGTGTCCGGCACCGCCTCGCCCTTCTCCGGCGAGGTGTCGCGGCAGACGCGATGGAGGCGATGCCCCTTCGCATGGCCCACCAGCTCCGCGAGCGGGACGGTGCGCGGCTCCGCCCACACCTTGTTGATGGCGATCCATCCCCGCGCATCCCCCGACGTGCGCTCCAGCACCAGCGTGTCGCCCAGCAGCGGGTTCAGCGCGCGCAGCTTCCCCTCTCCCTGCA
>DASTLD010000008.1:0-4455 GCA_035715345.1 Longimicrobium sp. | reverse complement strand
AAATGCGGTTCAGGGGTTGGGAGGCGGCAGCCGCACGGTGAAGACGCTGCCCTGACCCGGCGTGCTGCGCGCCACGATGCTGCCGCCGTGGCGCTCCACGATCATCCGCGCGATGGCCAGGCCCAGCCCCGTGCCGCCCGCCCCGCGCGCCGCGTCCGCCCGGTAGAAGCGGTCGAACACGCGCGGCAGCGCCTCCGCGGTGATGCCGCTGCCCGTGTCCTGCACCTCCGCCTCGATCGTCCCGCCCTCCACCTGCCGCGCCCGCAGCGTGACGTGCCCGCGCTCCGTGAACTTGACCGCGTTGGACACCAGGTTCAGGAACACCCGCCGCAGCGCGCCCGCGTCGCCGAACGCGGGGAGCGACGGCGGGGCCTCCAGGCGCACCTCCACCGGCCGGCCCGCCGCCAGCGCCTCGCCGATGTCCTGCACGTCGCGCAGCACCGCGGCCAGGTCCAGCGGCGCGAACGGCTCCGGCTCCTTCTCCTCGCCGCGCGCCAGCGTCAGCAGGTCCTCCACCAGGTGCAGCATGGAGCGCGTCTCCTCCAGCACCTCGCCCAGCGTGCCGCGCAGCTCGTCCGGCGAGCGGGGGCGGGCCAGCGCCACCTCCGCCGTGCCGCGGATGGCGGTCAGCGGCGTGCGCAGCTCGTGGCTGGCGTCCGCGGTAAAGCTGCGCAGCGCCTCCACCGCGCGCTGCAGGCGCTCCAGCATGCCGTTGAACGCCTGCGCCAGCTCGCGCAGCTCCGCCGGGCGCTCCGGCTCGTCCACGCGCGTGCCCAGGCCGCGGATGCCGACCTGCCGCGAGGTGGTGACCAGGCGGTTGAGCGGCTGTAGGATGCGGTCCGCCAGCGAGCGCCCCGCCAGCGCCGCCGCCAGCGCGGTGAAGGGGATCAGGATCAGCGAGATCAGCGCGAAGGAGCGCAGCGCCTGCTGGTCGGACGCGCCGGTCCGGGCCACGTAGATCTCGACCACGTCGCCGGTGGCCAGGCGGCTGCGGCGGCGCAGCGTCTCCACCTGCCCCGGCGCGGGCGGCATGGGCTGCTCCTCCACCGCGATGCGCGGGATGCCCGGGGCCAGCAGGCGCTCCGCCGCGGCCGCGGTCTCGCGCAGGGACTGCGTGCCCGCGTTGCGGAGCGTGCCGCGCAGCAGGAAGTAGGTGGCGCCGGCGAACAGCGACAGCGCCACCAGCAGGATCAGCGAGTACCCGGCGACGATCTCGCGGCGCAGCGAGCGCGAGCGGGCGCTCATTCGCCTTCCGCGGACGGCGGCTTGACCGCGTAGCCGATGCCGCGCACGGTCTGGATCAGCCCGCGGTCGCGGTCCTCCAGCTTGGTGCGCAGGCTGTTGATGCACACGTCCACGATGTTGGTGCCGGGGTCGAAGCGGATGCCCCACACGTGCTCCATGATGGCCGCCCGGCTCAACGGCCGGCCGCTGTTGCGCAGCAGGTACTCCAGCAGCGCGTACTCCCGCGGCGTCAGCTCCACCGGCCTGCCGCCGCGCCGCACCTCGCGTGTTGCGGGGTCCATCTCCACGTCCGCGGCCCTGAGCGTGGCGCGCGCCCCCGCGGTTCCCTTGCGCCGCAGCAGCGCCCGCAGCCGCGCCGTCAGCTCGGAGAACTCGAAGGGCTTGGTCAGGTAGTCGTCCGCGCCGGCGTCCAGCCCCTCCACCTTGTCCTCCGTGCGGTCGCGCGCGGTCAGCAGCAGCACCGGCAGCGGCACCTCGCGCTCGCGCAGGTCGCGCACGAGCTGCACGCCGCTGCGCCCGGGGATCATCACGTCCACCACCGCCGCGTCGAAGCCCTGCGTGGTGGCCTTGGCGAACGCGGCGTCGCCGTCCATCGCCGTCTCCACCACGTAGCCCTCCTCGCGCAGCCCCTTCTCCAGGAACGCGGCGATGCGCGCGTTGTCCTCCACCACCAGGATTCGCATGTGGGTTCCGAAGAAGATTAGGAAGCGTTAAGGCGCGCCTAATCGCGCGCTAATCCGTTGCCGGAACGGCCTTTGGGGATGTGTGTAGTCACCCGCGGCACACGACGGTTCGGATACTTTCGCAGGGAGACAATCGACATGAACCGCACGCTACGCAAGCTCGCCGTTCCCGGACTGCTGGTGTTCGGCGCCGCCGGCGGCCTGACCCTGGCCGACGCGGCGCGCGATCCCATCCCCGACCTGGGCGCCCAGCAGACCGGCCAGGGCGCCCCCGGCACCGCGTCGGCGGAGAACCTGGCCGGCGCCTTCCGCGTGGCCAGCCGCGCGGCCATGCCGGCGGTGGTGCACGTGCGCGTGGAGATGGGCGCGCGCCCCGTCAACCAGCAGCCGATCCCCCCCGAGCTCCGCGGCACGCCGTGGGAAGAGATGTTCCGCGGCCGCCAGGGGCCGCGCACCGGCAGCGGCTCCGGCTTCATCATCTCGCCGGACGGCTACGTGCTGACCAACAACCACGTGGTCGAGGGCGCCACTCGCGTGACCGTGGTGCTGCCCGACAAGCGCGAGTTCGAGGCGCGCGTGGTGGGCCGCGACCCCAACACCGACGTGGCCGTGCTCAAGCTGGACGCGCGCAACCTGCCCACCGTGCGCCTGGGCGACGCGGACGGCCTCCAGGTGGGCGACTGGGTGCTGGCGCTCGGCTACCCGCTGGACCTGGGGCAGACCACCACGGCCGGCATCGTGAGCGCCAAGGGCCGCAACCTGGGCATCATGCGCGGCACCAGCGCCGACGCGCCGCTGGAGCACTTCATCCAGACGGACGCCGCCATCAATCCCGGCAACTCCGGCGGGCCGCTGGTGGACCTGCAGGGACGGGTGATCGGCATCAACAGCGCCATCGCCTCCACCACCGGCTACTACGCCGGGTACGGCTTCGCGGTGCCCATCAACCTGGCGCGGCGCGTGGCGGACGACCTGATGCGCGACGGCCGCGTGCACCGGCCCATGATCGGCGTGGAGATCCGCGACGCCACCACGGCGGACGCGGAGGTGTTCGGCCTGTCCTCGCCCGACGGCGCGGTGGTGGCCGCCGAGCCCACGGGCCCCGCGAAGGCGGCGGGCATCGCGCTGGGCGACGTGATCGTGGGCGTGGACGGCACCGCGGTGCGCGGCAGCGGCGACCTGATGGAGACCGTGGCCCGCAAGCGCCCCGGCGACCGGGTGACGCTGGACGTGGTGCGCTACGGCGACCGGCGCCGGGTGGCGGTGCGGCTGGACGAGTTCCAGGGCGGCCGGCAGGCCGCGGCGGCGGAGGAGTCCGGCGCGCCGGCGGGCGTGGAGGAGCGCATCGGCTTCCGCGCCATCCCGGTCACGCAGGACATCGCGCGCGAGCTGCGGCTGGACCGCGCGGAGGGCCTGGTGGTCAGCGAGGTGCTGCCGGGCGGGCCGGCGGTGGGCGCCCTGCGGCTCGGCTCGGTCATCGAGCGCTTCAACGGCCGCGAGGTGCGCACGGTGCAGGCGCTGCGCGCCGCCGCGGAGGCGGTGCGGCCGGGCCAGGTGGTGTCGCTCGTCGTCCGCCGCGACGACGGCCGCCAGGCCATCGTGAACTACCGCGTCCGCGAGTAACGGATCAGGTCTCACGCAGAAAGCGCAAGAACGTAGAGGGCGCGGGGGAGGTTTCTCCTCCGCGCCTGCGCGTTCGGGATTGTCTTGAGATTTATCGTACTTGGTACTATAGTTAACGGATGGACGTGCCGCGCTACTTCGAGTTCGTGCGCCTTCCCTCTTTCGAGCGGACTGCCGCCGACCTCCTTTCCGAGGATGACGTGCGTCGGCTGGAGGCGCGGCTGGTGGAAGATCCGCGCTGCGGAACTGTGCTCGTAGGTGGCGGGGGCATGCAAGGTACGGGTCGCGCTGCCCGGGAGGGGCAGGAGCGGCGGAGCGCGCGTGGTGTACTTCTATGTGGAGATCGCCGAACGCATCTACCTGCTCTACGTCTTCGCGAAGAACGAGCGAGAAAACGTCTCGGCTGTCGAGAAGGCTGCGTTGAAGAAGCTGGCTGACCTGCTGCGTGAGGAGCACTGATGGCCGAGAAGAAGAATACTGGCGAGGAGCTGATCGCCGCGATGGAGGAGGCGCTCGCCTATCGGCGTGAGGAAAATCGGCGTGAGGCCGGCGGCGATCCGTCCGAGGGGCCGGCATGGTTCGATGAGGTGCGCGTGGATCGGCTGCCGGTCACCGCTCGTGAAGCGCGGGTCGCGCCGCCACCGAAGTACCAGGGCGCAGAAGTGCTGAGGATTCGCAAGCGGCTGGGGTGCTCGCAGGCGATCTTCGCGCAGCTCCTGAATGTCAGCGCGGAAACGGTGCGGTCGTGGGAGCAGGGCCGCCGGGAGCCGGATGGGCCCACGCTGCGGCTGCTTCAGGTCGCGGATCGGAACCCGCGGGCGCTCCTGGTCACCACCGGCTGATTGCGGCCACCAGCTAGTCTCACGCAGAGAACGCGGAGGGCGCAGAGAACTTCATCTCTGCG
>DASTLD010000007.1:0-4812 GCA_035715345.1 Longimicrobium sp. | reverse complement strand
GCGAGCTGACGCGGCTGGACCCGGCGCGGCGCACGCGCCGGGGCATCGTCCGCACCTTCCAGCGCGTGGCGGGCTTCCGCGGGCTGACCGTGGCCGAGCACCGCGCCGTTGCCCGTGCCGGGGCCTTTCGCCCGCGGCGCGATCTGGACGCCGCGGGCCAGGCGCTGCTGGCGGACGCGGGGGTGGACGCGGCCGCCGCGGCCCCGGTGGACGCCCTGCCCGCGGCGGAGCGCCGCCTGGTGGACATGGCCCGCGCGCTGTGGACCGGGCCGGAGGTCCTGCTGCTGGACGAGCCCTTCGCCGGGCTGGACGAGGCGCAGAGCGCCGCCCTGCTCCGCTGCCTGCACGCCTGCCGCCGGGCCGGCCTGGCCCTGCTGGTGGTGGAGCACCGGCTCCACGAGCTGGTCTCGATCGCGGAGCGCCTGCTGGTGCTGGACGGCGGCCGCCTGATCGCGGACGGCGGGCCCGGCGACGTGCTGGAGCGGGAAGAGGTGGTGCGCTCGTATCAGGGCGGCGCGGCCGTCCCCGTGCCGTGAGCGGGGGGCTGCGGGTGGCCGGCCTGGGCGTCTGGGCCGGGGCGTTCCAGGTCCTGCACGGGATCGACCTGGAGGTGCCGGCCGGCGGCGCACTGGCGATGGTGGGCCCCAACGGCGCGGGAAAGTCGCTGCTGCTGCGGGGCATCATGGGGCTGGCGCCGGCGCGCGGCGCCGTCACCGTGGACGGCCAGGACCTCTCCGGTGCCCCGGTGCGCCGCCGCCTGCTGGCGGGGCTGGCGCTCTGCCCCGGCGAGCGCGCCCTCTTCCCGGAGATGAGCGTGGGAGAGTCGCTGCGCATGGGCGCCTACCTGCGGCGGGACGGCGAGGTGGACGCGGACCTGGAGCACGTGCGCGCGCGGGTGCCGCGGCTGGCGGAGCGCTGGCGCACCGCCGCCGGGCGTCTGAGCGGCGGAGAGCAGCGGATGCTGGCCGTCGCCTCCGCGCTCATGGCCCGACCCGCCTTCCTGCTGCTCGACGAGCCGTCCGCCGGCCTCTCTCCCGAGCCCATGCGGCTGCTGGCGCAGCTCATCCGCGACGGTCCTCTTGGGCGCCGGCCCGGCCTGCTGGTGGCCGAGCAGAACCTGGAGTTCGCGACGTCGCTGTGCGAGAGCGTGGCCGTCCTCCGCCGCGGGCGCATCTGCGGCCGGCACGCCGCGGCCGAAGTCCGCCGGGACGCCGAGGTCCGGCACCGCGTGCGGCAGTTGATGTGAGGCGGTTCACCCCATGAGAACGGATTCGATGGGATCGACGATGATGAACCAGCGGAAGGGACGGGCGCGTCTGCGGGCGGGGATCGGCGTCCTCGCGCTCGTGGTGCAGGGGTGCACGTCCGGGGCGGGCGGCGGGACGGGAGAGGCGGCCCCCATCCGCGTTGGGGTGCTGGCCGCCGCGCACACGCCGGACGGCGACGGCATCATCCACGGCGTGGAGATGGCCGTGGACGAGATCAACCGGGCGGGCGGAGTCCTGGGCCGCCGGCTGGAGGCCGTGGTGGTCAACACCGAGCGCTCCGGCGCCAAGGCCGTCAGCGGCTACCAGCGGCTCGCCGCGCGCGAGCGCGTGGCCGCGGTGATCGGCGTCTCCACCAGCGACGCCTTCGGCGTGATGCCCCAGCTCGCGTCGTACCGCGTGCCGCTGCTGACCACGGGGGCCGCCGCGGACCGGCTGACGGCGATGGTGGCGGAGGACTACGACCGCTACCGCTGGTTCTTCCGCGTGATGCACCGCTCCGGCGAGCTGGGCGAGGCCGTGGCCGACTATGCCGCGGGACTGCTCTACGACTCCCTCGGCTTCCGGCGGTTCGCGATCCTGGTGGAGGACGACATCTGGACGCGCTCCATCCGCGAAGCGTGGGAGCGGCGCATCCGCTCGCTCCCGGACGCCCAGGTGGTCTACTCCGGCGCCTTCGCGCTGCAGACGCAGGACTTCGTCCCGGTGCTGAACCAGGTGCTGCGCGCCCGTCCCGACTACATCCTGGACGCCACGTCGGCGGTGGACGCCACCAGCTACCTGAAGCAGTGGGCGCAGCTGCGCGGTCCCTCCATCGGCGCGATTCCCACCGGCGCGGGAACGGAGCGCTACTTCCGCGAGCTGGGCGCGAATGGAACCGGCGTGGCGAGCGTCTCCACCATCCCCGATCCCATCAACCGGCTGACCCCGCGCGCGGCGGAGTGGTGGGGCGGCTATGTGGCGAAGTACGGCGACCCGGAGTACACCAGCGCCTACTCGTACGATGCCGTCTACATCCTCAAGGCCGCGCTGGAGCGCACCGGCGGGGCCGGCGGCGACTCGCTGGTGACCGCGCTGGAGCGGACGCGCACCGATGGCGTGGTAGGGCGCTGGGAGTTCGGCCGCGACCACCACCCGCGCTTCGGCCCCGGCTACCGGCGCATCCCCATCATCCAGTACCACCGCCCCGCCCGCGACGGCTACCGCGTCATCTGGCCCGCCGACCTGGCGACGGGGGGGTTTAGCCTCCCGGCGTGGCGGTCGGAGCCGCCGCCTGCTCCTTCTGCCCCTACGTGATTGCGGGGGCCTCTCGTGTTCGGTTTCACTTCCCATCGAGGACGACAATGAAAACTGCTGAAAAACGTGAACGGCGGCGAGGCAAGTACCAAGCGGGATTCCGCAACACGGGATGGAGCAACAACTCCAACCTCCAGGAAGTCCTCGACCTCCGGGAACGACTGAACAAGACGGCTCCGTTCGGACGCATGACCCCTTTCCTGGGTGCCGCCTGCTCTGCTGCCGGTGGCGACCTGGAGCCTCGGGCGCCGGAGCGCGACGCCATCCTGGGACGCGTGAAGCGGCTCGCTGAACCAGTACTCGCTGAAAAGGACCCCGGAGCGCTTTCCGACGACGAGATGTCGTACGCCCTTGCCGTGTGCCGGAAGTACGGCGCCCGGGAAGCGAAGAAGGGGGACAGAGCCGGTGGTCCGAGCTCCAGGGACGCCGATCCGATCCTGGCTGCCTTCCAACGCGCGTTGATCCGCTTCGCTGCGCTTGCGGAGTTGCTGGTAGGAAAGGCGCTCGAGCAGCGTCCGTGCGGGCTGGTCGACATGCGGAACACGTGGCTGGTGATTCCGGCCGAACACCACCCCCGCCTCCGGAAAGAGCTGCGCAACCTCCTGAAGCGCGCAATCCGGCTGTGCCAAAGTGAAGGTACCCGCTCAAGCCGCCCTTCGACCTTGGGGGTGCGCGGCATCCTTGAGCAGCTGCGGGTGCTGGCGCTCGAGGTGCTGCCGGAATCCGATCGCCTCAAGCCTGCAACGGCAAAGATGTTGGGGCTGGGAGAAAGCAAGCTGCGGGAGCTCTACACGCCCAAGTTCATGCGGTACCCGCCTAAGAACGCCTATCAGCTCGCCTTTTCGCACGTGGAATGGCTGGCGGGGCTGCTCTGGCACACGTTCCGCCACAACGCGCGGTTCTTCCCTGGGAGCGCCGAGCTTGCCTTCCAGCTCTCCCTCCACAGCCTCAAGGTTCCGCCGCTACGCGCGGAGTTGGGCCAGGCCGCGGAAGTCACCATCGCCGGAACCGGAGAAGCGATGGCGAACCGACTGAACGAGTGGTTCGAGTACTACGCGAATAACGAAGCCATCAGACCCGGCCCGCTTCACATCGTGCTTGCCGCCTATCTGGTCCACGCGGCACACAGCAACCGGAGGCGACGAGGCGGCCCGTGTGAAGTTTGGCCGGTGGCGCTGACCACCAACTACGACTGCGAGCTGGAGCGGGCGCTCCGCTGCGCCCGTGAGCCGTTTCGGGTGCTCGTACCCGGGTCGGCGCGGATCGAGGGCCAAGAGACGGATCCCAAGGACGTGTGGATCTGCCACTTCGTACGTTGGGCTGGAGACCGGGACATCCTCGAGACCACGGTCCTGGAGCCCGCGAAGATGGATAGGACCTTGGAACGGAACCGCCTCGAGGCACTCATGCAGGTCCCGGTCATCGTGAAGTTACACGGCACGACGGGCTACACGCTGCCCCCAAAGGTAACCGTCAAGCGAAAGGATGGCAGCTCGACTACGTACACCCGGGTGGCATACGACCTCGTGCTGCGCGAGTCGGATTATTTGGCGTCCATGGCACGCTTTCCCACGGACCTACTGCTGCAATCCATTGAGGAGGCACTCTTCGAGCGCAAGGACCGCAACGATGTCAAGCCGCTCGTCTGCTTCTTGGGTCACTCCCTCTCCGACTGGAACATCCGGCTGCGCGTCTACGAGCGGGTGCACCGCTACCACAGCTGGGAACGCCGCGCCGACGTCGTCGCCGTGAACCGGCGCATCGACAGGTATCGCGCGCAGATCTTTGCGCCGCTCGAGTGCGAGGTTGCCCCGATGGACCTGAGCACCTTCGTGGAAGGGCTGAGGGAAGTCGACGGAATCGAGGAACTCTACAAAGACTTCTGTGAGGTGGTGTGATCATGACGGGCACGAAGCATCGCAACCAGCGTAACGAGATTCCCTGGCCGGGCCCGCGCCCGTTCACCGCTCGGGAAGAAGCCAAGTTCTTTGGGCGCGAATCCGAACAGCGGCACATCGTGCAGCGCATCGACGCGGGCCGCATCACGGTGATCTCCGCACGCAGCGGCGTGGGCAAGACGTCCGTACTTCGAGCCGCGGTCATCCCGCAGCTCTGCCGACGGCGAAAGCCTGAACCTCCGGGGGTACGCCGTCGCGAGTTGCCGATCTGTGTTCGCGACTGGTGGGCAGGCGCTCCCAAGACCCCGGAAGAGGCGTTTCGCTCCGCGATGCTCGCGGGGCTGCAGGAGATG
>DASTLD010000006.1:0-4120 GCA_035715345.1 Longimicrobium sp. | reverse complement strand
GCAGGCGGGGGGCGGCGGAGAGCTGTAGCCGCACCTGGTGGTTGACGGGGTTGACCGAGCGGTCGCGCGTCTCCCAGTCCTGGCTGTAGTTCTGGAACAGGTAGTTCCAGCGCCGCATCAGCGTGTACTCCACGCCGAGCCGCGCCCCGCCGAGGTCGAACCCCCCGCGCGCGCCGGCAAAGATGCTGACGTCGTGCGCGCGGTAGCGGTTGGGGCCGCCGGGCTTGTCGTAGTAGGCGTCGTTGGCCCAGCGCACGCGGCCCAGGAAGGTGCCGAGCTGCCCCGTGCGCGCCACGTAGTCCATCGCCAGCCACTGCCCGGACGCGCCGGGGCCGATGCCCGCGCCGACCACCTGCCCCCGGTGCGTGTACCCCTCGGGGATGCGGCGGCTGGCGTACCAGCTCCCGATGGGACGGTCGCGGAAGGTGGGGCTCTTTTCCAGCGTGGTGTGCTCCGCCTGGAAGCGCAGCGCGCCGGCGCCCGTGGGCCGCGCGAGCTGCCCGCCCAGCGTGTATCCCTGCGAGTGCTCCGGCTGCTCCAACACCTCACGGAACGAGGCGGGCAGCTCGCGGCGCGCCCACTCCACGTACAGCTCCGCCCCGTCGCCCGGCGACAGCCAGCGCGCGCTGAGCGCCGTCATCTGCTCCGCCGCGCGGCCGGTGCTGTCGCGGCCGGCGTTCCACTGCCCGACCGCGTCCGCCGCGGCGCCCATCACGTCCCCGAGCTCCTCCGCGGGCGAGTAGACGGCGCGGGCGATGCCCAGCGTGAACCCCGCCCCCGGCTGCAGCGTGAGCCCCAGCGCGCTCAGCGCGCGGCGGCCGTCCGCGTCGTCCTCCGGCGTCCGGAAGCCGGAGGAACTCAGCTCCCCCAGCAGCCACTTCCCTTCCAACCGGCCCAGCGGCGTGCGCAGGGGGCGCGCGGTGCGCAGGAAGAGGTGCGGAAAGCCGGGCGCGTTGTTGCTGAACAGGATGCCGCTGCGGATGCCCGGCCCCCACCACTGGCTCTCCGTGGCCGCGCCCAGGGCGATGGGTCCCGCGTAGACGGTCAGCGACGACTGGCCGGGGTGGACGGTGCGCACCTCGCCGTCGCCGTGGCGCCAGGGCAGGTCGATGGAGTGGATGCCCCACTCCCAGGGGGGGATGTAGTCCGCGCGCTCCTCGGCCGTCCAGGTGACCGGCAGCAGGCTGTCGAAGGCGGTGTTCTGCGACCAGGTGACCTCCGGCGCCACGATCAGCCGCACCGGCCCCGCGGTGATGGCGATGCCGGCCATCGCCCGCCCGCTGGCGCCGCGGCCCGCCCACATGGCCCCGTCGTTGAGCGAGAAGGGGATGCGCGAGTTCCAGGCGCTCTCCAGCTCCGGCACCAGCACGCTGATGCCGCTGGCGCCGCGCGGCGTGGCGCTGGAGGTGGAGCGCAGCAGGTAGCCGGCGTCGCTCGCGCCCCGGACGACCTGCTCCAGGCGCCACAGCTCGTCGTCCGCCCCGCCCACGGTCAGCAGCGCGCGGGTGGCGCGCGGCGCGGCGGCGGAGTCCGGGAGCTGTGCGGCCAGGGGGACGGAGCAGAGCACGGCGGCCAGCAGCGCGGCCGGGCGGAACGTCGAAATCACGGCGTGGGAAAGGCTTGTGGACACAACGGGCGGGCGGGCAGTATCTTAACCGCGACCGCCCCTGCGGGGCAACGCGGTGCGCCGCGGCCCCTGCCTACCCGCGCCGCCGCCGTGCCGTTCCCCCAGCGCAGCCCCGACCCCGCCCCCTTCGCCGCGCCGCGCGCCGCGGCGGACGTCCGCGTGGCGGTGTGCGTCTGCACCTACCAGCGCCCGGCCATGCTGGCGGCCCTGCTGGACAGCCTGGCGCGCCAGTCGTTCGCCGGCCCCGCGCCGCGGGTGACGGTGATCGTGGTCGACAACGACGCGGACGCCTCCGCCCGCGAGGTCGTCGGCGCGGCGCGCGATGCCCTGCCGTTCCCGCTGCGCTACGAGGTGGAGCCGGAGCGCAACATCGCCCTGGCGCGCAACCGGGCGGTGCGGGCGGCGCTGGAGGAGGGCACCGACTTCGCCGCCTTCATCGACGACGACGAGGCGGCGCGGCCGGACTGGCTGCGGGCGCTGCTGGAGGCGCAGGCGCGCTACGGCGCGGACGTGGTGGCCGGCCCGGTGCGGCCGCTGTACCCGGCGGAGGCGCCGGCCTGGCTGGTGCGCGGCGGCTTCTGGGACGCGCCGAGGGAGGACACGGGCGCGCTGCTGCCCACCGCCAGCACCAACAACGCGCTGGTGACGCGGCGGCTGCTGGAGGAGCCGGGCGGGCCGTTCGACCCGGCCTTCGGCATCGGCGGCAGCAGCGACTCGCTCTTCTTCCTCCGCGCGCGCCGGCGCGGCGCCACGCTGGTGTGGACGGCCGACGCGGTGGTGGAAGAGACGGTGCCCGCCAGCCGCGCCCGCGCCGGGTGGGTGCTGCGCCGCGCCTTCCGCTACGGCAACGCCGCCGTGCTGTGCGAGCGCGCGCTGGACCCCGGGCTGCGGCGCGTGGGCACGCGCGTGGCCAAGGCCGCGGGGCGCTTCGGCATCGCCGCGGTGCTGCTGGCGCCCAGCGCGCTGCTGGGCCGCCGCGGCCTGCTGACCGCGCTGCGCAGCCTGAGCTACGGCGCCGGCGCCCTGGCCGCGCTGCTGGGCTACCGCTACCTGGAATACCGCGAGACGCACGGGGGCTGACGCATCCCCCGCATCTCCATCGCCCTCCCGCCGTTGCCCGTGATCCCCCTCCAAACCGCCGCCGCCCGCATCGCCCCATGATCGACCTACACTCGCACCTGGTGCCGGGCGTGGACGACGGCGCGGCGGACCTGGCGGAGGCTCGCGCCGCGCTGGAGCGCCTGCGGGCCAACGGGGTGACCGCGCTGGTCACCACGCCGCACCTGGACGCCTCCACCAGCGCCAACCCCCAGCGGCTGGCGGCGGCGCTGGCTGCGTTCGACCCCGCCTTCGCGGCGCTGCGCGAGATGGCCGCGGCGGAGTTCCCGGGGCTGCGGGTGGAGCGCGGGGTGGAGCTGATGCTGGACGTGCCGCGCCCCGTGGTGGACGACCCGCGGCTGCGGCTGGCGGGCACGCGCTTCCTGCTGGTGGAGTTCCCCTTCCTGGCCGTGCCCCCCAACGGCGCCAAGGTGCTCTTCGAGCTGCGCGCGGCGGGGTGGGAGCCGGTGCTGGCCCACCCGGAGCGCTACGCGGGGGTGGACGTGGACCTGGCGGGGCCGGAGGAGTGGCGGCGCGTGGGGGCGCGGCTGCAGGTCAACTGGGCGTCGCTGCTGGGGCGCTACGGGCCCATCTCGCAGCGGGTGGCGTGGGCGCTGCTGGAGCGCGGCTGGGCGGACTACCTGTCCAGCGACCACCACGCGCGCGGCCGGCTGGGCATCGCGGAGGTGCGGCGGCTGCTGGAGGAGCGCGGCGGCCAGGAGCAGCTCCGCCTGCTCTCGGAAGAGAACCCCGCCCGCCTCCTGGACGGCGAGTCCCCCCGCCCCGTGCCGCCCCTGCCCCCGCGCCGCCGCTCCCTCCTGCAGCGCCTCCTGCGCCGGCGCTGATCGAATCCGTCATAGCGGATTCCAACGGTCGGCCCGCTTCGCCGAGCGCCGCGCTTCCTCAGAAACCGAAGTGCAGGCCCAATGCCTGATCGATGCCGGCCATCGTTCCGTCATCGGCGGCGGCGTCCGTGAACCGGCCGATCTGCGCCGGCTGGTAGACGGTAAAGATCATCGACACGGCAAGCAGCACCTCCGCCGGCCTCCCGCGGAGCTTTCGCGTCCAGTCCGCACCCGCGACCCGGACGTCGAGGTCGCGCGCTTCGAACTCCCGGGCATCCAGGAGCGGGATGACCGTCTGCTGGCGCTGCACGCGGGAGTACGTAGGCTCGGTGACGGTGAGCGCAAACGGCGTGTCCAGCTCCCGGGCCAGGGCGGGCGCAAGCTCGACCACACGGCCCCGGCGGTTGCTTCCACCAACGTTCACTTCACGCGTGCCTCCCGTGCCGATTCCCAGTGCCCGGATGAGCGCGGACCGGATGGCGGGAAGCTCGTCGACGATGCGGCCGGCGGGCTCCGGCATCGCATCCGCCGCGTAGCTGATCAGCCGCGA
>DASTLD010000005.1:0-6287 GCA_035715345.1 Longimicrobium sp. | reverse complement strand
ACTCACGCACTCACGCACTCACGCACTCACGCACTGCCGAACTCCCCCACGAACCCGATCTCCGGCTTCAGCTCGTATCCCAGCTCGCGGTGCACCGTCTCCTGCGCCAGCGAGATCAGGGCGCGCACCTGTGCCGACGTGGCGCCGCCCAGGTTCACGATGATGTTGGCGTGCTTGTGGAAGATCTGCGCGCTGCCCAGCACGTGCCCCTTGAGCCCGCACTGGTCGATCAGCCGCCCCGCCCCCACGCCCTCGATCTTCTGGAAGATGGAGCCGGCGCTGGGGTACAGCCACAGGTCCGGGTGCCGGTCGTCGCGCCACTGCAGGTTCTCGCGGATCGTGTTCCGCAGCTCCTCCACCGGCGCGGGCTCCAGGCGAAAGGTCACGTCCAGCACGACGTCGCGGCGGTCGTGCAGGATGCTGTAGTCGTAGCCGAACCGGAAGTACTCCCGGTCCACCGTCCGCACCGGGCCCTCCTGGCTCAGGATGGTGGCGCTTTCCACCACCTCCTCGATGAACATGGTCCGCTCGCGCGCCGGCGGCGGCGACAGGAAGTGCAGGTTCTGCCAGATGGCCCCGCCCACCGTGCTGGGGATGCCCACGTAGTGGTGCAGCCCGCCCAGCCCGCGCCCCACGGCGGCCTGGATCAGCTCGTGGTAGACCTTTGCCCCCGAGCCGGCCCGCACCCGCACGTCGTCCAGGAACTCGATGCCCTCCGCCTCGTTGCGGATCACCAGCCCGCGGAAGCCGCCGTCGCCCACCAGGATGTTGGCGCCCATGCCCAGCAGGAAGAACGGCAGTTCCAATTCGCGGGCCAGGCTCACTGCCTCCGCCAGCTCGTCCGGTGTGCGCGCGCGGTACAGCAGGTCCGCCGGGCCGCCGATCTTGAAGGTGGTGTAGGGGGCCAGGGGGACGTTATGCTCCAGGCGGTCGCCGCCCAGCCGTGCGGCAAGGGTGTCTATGGGAAGGTCCAGGGTCTGCGTCGCGGGCATCCGGCTCGTCGGGTCCAGGGGAAAAGCGCGTGGGGATACGCGCGGCCGCGGGAATTCGCAAGGCCGGTGCCCGGTGCGGAACGCGGGCCGGGCGCCGGGGTCCACATCCTGCGGCGCCGCTCGCCTGCGCATGTGACGCGTGCGCGGCCGGATCGTCTACCTGCACCGCTCATGTGGAGCAGTTGGAGGTCGAAAGGAAAATGCCGGAACGCATCCATCGCCACCTGGACAACGCCTCGGGGCCGGAGACCCTCTCCGCCGCCGAGCTCGCGCGCGCCGGGGAGATGCGCCGCGTCGCCGACGCCGTGGCCGCGCACCTGCGCGCCGTGCCCGCGCCGGACCTGGCCGCGCGCGTGATGGCCGCGCTGCCGGCGGGCGCCCCCGCGCGCGCGCCCTGGCGCCGCGCCGTGGACTGGTTCTGGAACCCCAGGCCCATCCGCGTCGCCTTCCGCCCGGCGTACGGGCTGGCCTTCGCGGCGCTCGCGGGCGTCGCGATCGTCGCGCTGCCGGACGGCGGCGACGCGCCCGCGCCGGTGGCCCAGGCGCCCGCCCCCGCCGTCGCGCACCCCGTCGTGTACGTGCAGTTCCGCCTGGAGGCGGGTAACGCGCGGCAGGTGGCGCTGGCCGGCAGCTTTACCGGGTGGAAGCCCGCGTACACGCTGGAGCAGAAGGAGCCCGGCGTCTGGACGGCGCTGGTGCCGCTCCGCCCCGGCGTGCACGACTACGTCTTCGTCGTCGACGGCGAGCAGTGGATGCCGGACCCCAACGCGCCGCAGCAGGTCGACGACTCCTTCGGCGGCACCAACAGCCGCATCAGCCTGCCGCCCCTCGGCGCCGCCACGTGAGCGGCGCGGCCCGCGCGGGTCTGGTCCTGGCCGCGCTGCTTGCCCCCGCCCTCCTGCCCGCGCAGGGCTGGGTGGTGGAGGCCGGCGCCGGCCGCGCCCTGCACGACCCCGTCTCCGCCCGCGTCTCCACCACCACCGCCTCCATGGGCGCCAGCTACCAGGGCGCCGCGCGCTGGCTGTACCTCAACGCCGGCCTGCCGCTCTCCGGCGGCGGGGCCGGGTGGGGCGCGGCCGGCGCGGGCACCTGGCTGGGCGTGACGCGCGGGCGCTTCCCAGCGGGCATCGCGGCGGGGGGCCATGCCTTTGGCTACGGCGCCGCCGGGCCCAACCCTTCCGGCGGCGGCGCCACGCTGGAGCTGATCCCCACCGTGTTCTCCACGGTCGGCCAGGTGACGGTGCAGGCGGGCAGCGGCTTCGTGGGCGTGGTGGACGTGCTGGGCGACTCCACCGACGCGCGTCCCTACCTGCAGTCGCATGCGCGCGCGGGATACGCGGCGGCGCAGGGCGTGGACGTGGGCGCGGAGGCGCGGCACCTGCTGGGCGCGGAGGGCGCCTGGCCGTACCTGGGCGCCAGCGCGGAGCTGCGCCAGGCGTGGGGCGGCGCCTGGGCGTACGCGGGGCGATGGCTGGACGGCATCCCCTCGCCGGCCACGGCGTACGGGGTGGGCGTGCGCGTGGGGGTCGTGCGGGGCACGGAGGTGCAGGCGTCGCTCCGCCAGGAGCCGGTGGACCCGCTGTACTTCGGCACGCCGCGCCGCACCTGGGGCGTCCAGGTGACCCGCGCCATCGGCCGGCGCGCGGCGCACCCCCCGGCGGGGCTGCTGCCGGAGATCGTGCCCGGCGAGGCCGTCTTCCGCCTGCCGCGCCGCGACTATCCCGAGGCCCCGGCGGTGCTGGGCGACTTCAACGACTGGCAGCCCGTGCCCATGCAGGCGGAGGGCGAGCACTGGGTGGCCCGGCTGCGGGTGGCGCCCGGTGTGCACCACTACGCCTTCCGCCTGGCGGACGGCACCGTGCACGTGCCGGCCGGCATCGCCTCGGTGGACGACGGCTTCGGCGGCCGCTCCGCGGTGCTGGTGATGCCCTGACGGTGACGTGCCGGCCCCTGGCCTCGTCTATGCTGCCGAGGGCCGGAAATCCATAGCAAGCCTGGAGATGAAGAAGCTACACGTCATTCCCCTGCTGGTCCTGGCGCTCTCCGCGGCACCGCCGCCGGAGGCGCGGGCGCAGGATACCCCCCAGCAGCGCATCGAGGCCGCGCGCCGCCGGGCCGCGTCCACCGGCATCCCGGTGACGCTGCTCGACAGCAAGGTGGCCGAGGGCCGCGCCAAGGGCGTGCCCATGGAGCGCATCGCGGGGGCGGTGGAGCGGCGGCTGGCCTCGCTGGGCCGCGCCCGCGAGGCCATGGCCGGCGTGCCGCGCGGGGCGCCCGTCACCTCCGCGGACCTGGCGGTGGGGGCGGACGCCATCGAGGCGGGCGTGGAGCCTCGGGCGCTGGGCCGCCTGGCCGCCGCCAGCCCGGGCGACCGGCGCGCGGTGGCCATCGCGGTGCTGACGGAGCTGGTCAACTCGGGGCTCAGCTCCGAGCGCGCGCTGGAGCGGGTGACGGCCGCGCTGGCCCGCGGGCCGGAAGCGCTGCGCCGCCTGCCCGGCGAGGCCGCCGCGGAGCGATCGCGCGGCAACGGCCCGCCCGCCGGCCGCGGGCGCCCCGCGGAGGTCGGCGGACGCGGGCGGGGGCAGGGCGGCCCGCCCGCTTCCGTTCCGGGCCCCACGCGCCGCCCGGACCGCGAGGAGCGCGGCAAGGGCAAGGGAAAGCCCTGACCGCCCGCGGGATAGGATGAAAGATGAAGCGCCGCCCCGTCACCGGGCGGCGCTTCGTGCGTGCGGGGTTGTGCGAACCCGCCGCGCGGGCGAGTGTATCCGCCTGCCGAACCGTTCCGATGCCATCTGGGGAGACGTGCCATGATCCAGCTCACCGACGCCGCGCGCGCCAAGATCGAGTCCCTGGTGGAGGCGGGCGCCGTGCGCGACCCGGCGCTGCGCATCGGGCTGGCGGAGAGCGACGCGCCGCGCAGCCCGCTGGACCGCGAGTACGCCATCTCCCTGGTGGAGCGCGAGGACAAGCAGAAGACGGAGATCGCCATCAACCTGGACGGCATCCGCGTGCTGCTGAACCTGGACACCAGCAACCTGCTGAGCGGCGCCACCATCGACTGGAGCGGCGAGGCGGGCGGCTTCACGGTGGAGACGCCGCGCCCGGTGCGCCGCGAGCCGGTGACCGTCACCGGCTCCGCGGGCAACGTGTCGGGGCCGCTGGCGGAGCGGGTGCAGGCCGTGTTCGACGAGCTGATCAACCCGCGCATCGCGGCGCACGGCGGGGCGGTGGAGCTGGTGGACGTGGCCGACGACGTGATCTACGTGCGCATGACCGGCGGCTGCCAGGGCTGCTCCGCCAGCGCGGCCACGCTGCGCCAGGGCGTGGAGCGCATGGTCATGGACGAGGTGCCCGAGGTCCGCGAGGTGGTGGACCTCACGGACCACGAGGCCGGCGTCAACCCCTACTACGCCTACTGAGCCGCGGCCGCCCTCCGCCGGGGCGGCACGGCGCAGAAGCCTTCCGCCTCCAGCTGGAAGGCCGCGTTCATCCGGTTGAAGAAGTTCTCCGCGGCCACGGCGAACGCCAGCTCCACCACCTCCCGCTCACCGAAGTGCCGGCGCAGCTCGGCAAAGGTCTCGTCGCTGACGCGGCAGCCCACCTGCGTCATCTCCCAGGCGAACGCCAGCGCCGCCCGCTCCGCGTCCGTGTACGCCGGGCTGGTGCGGAACTCCTCCACGTCCAGGATCTTGTCGTCCGGCACGCCCAGCGTCTGCGCCACGTGGGCGCCGTAGTCCATGCACCACTCGCAGCGGTTGACGTGCCCGGCCAGGTGCATGGCCAGCGCGCGGACCCTGGGGTCCACCTTCGTCTTTCCCTGCGCGAAGCCGCTCATGCCCGCGTAGGGCAGCAGCATGGGCGGCGCGTGCGCGGCGATGGAGATGGGGGTGAAGTCGTGCCCGCCGCCGCGGCGCCGGGCAATCTTCTGGATCAGGCGGGCCAGCGTGCCCGCGCGCCTGCCGGTCAGGGGAGTGATGCGTGGCATTCGTACCTCACGGGTGTGGAGTGTCCGCCACAGGTCTAATCACCCGCCGCCGGTAATTCCAGCAGAGGAACGTTCGTCCGGAACCTGCCCACGGGAAACGCGCGCACGCACGGACGCGGAGGGCGCCGGGAAAATCTCCCCGCGTCCTCCGCGTCCGCGTTCGTCCTGTATCCGATCAGCGGGTCAGGCGGGCTCGGTTCTGCGGCCCACGGTCTTTGCCCGGGTGCAGTATCCCTCCAGCTCCTGCTCCGTCGCGTCCTCCCACGCCGCCGGGATGGGCGAGAGCCGGCGCTTGTGGCTGCCGTTCTCGAAGCAGAGCCAGCCGCCTTCCAGGCCGGGGGTCATCATGTCCGCGTCACGCGCGACGGCGTACTGCGGCACCACGTCCCACACCCTCCATTCCCCGCCCTTCGAATCCTTGAAGCTTCTGAGTGACATCTCACGCAAGGCACTGGTGACAGCCCGGCGGCGTCCGGCAGCATTCGTGCCAGTTCGGACGAGATAAACGAGTCTGCTACCGATGTTTACGGCAGCTATGCGGCGTGCCCCGCCGCGGCCGCCGCTCCCGCGGAGGAGAGCCCGCGCCGCGCCCACGGCTCGTTGGCCTCCAGGCAGTCGATCAGCTCGATGTACAGGCGGCGCGCGGCCTCGGTGAAGCTCTCGTCGTCCGCGTCCGCCCAGGGGGCCAGCTCCGCGCGGATGCGCTCGGCCAGGGTGCCGGTCTCCACGATGCCGGCGGCCAGCTCCAGGTGGGCGGCCTCGTCGCGGCGGACGGCGCGGCGGGCGCCGGCCAGCAGCCCGCGCAGCACGTCGCGCACGTCCGCCAGCCCGTCCGCGCCGCGCGGCGCGTCCAGGTGCGGCGCGCGCACGCGGGCGCGGCTGCCGTCGCGGATGCAGGCGCGGAAGTCTTCCACCAGCAGCGCGTGCTCCGGCAGCGCCACCCGCCCCGCCGCCACGCGCGCGGACAGGTGCTTGAGCGCGCTGCGGACGAAGACCGCGATGGCGACGTCCATCCTGACGCACTCCTGCGTGTCCAGCACCCGCACCTCCATGGCGCGCCGCTGGAAGCGCAGGATGGCCCCGCGCGTGTTGAAGAACTCGTGGCGGATGGCGCCCGTGTCCGGCAGCCGGTCCAGCGCGGCGTACATGGGCGCCAGGATGCGCCTGCGGTAGTCCGCGAAGCCGGTCACGTACTCCGGCACGATCTGCCCGCACGACTCGGGGATGCGCGCCTGGTGCTCCAGGATCCACGCCAGCCGGCCGTCCGCCGCCGGCTGCAGGTCGCCGTCGTACATCGGCGAGCTGGCGGC
>DASTLD010000004.1:0-14644 GCA_035715345.1 Longimicrobium sp. | reverse complement strand
CGGATCGGCGTCGCCTCGACGGGCGCCATCGGCGAGGTGACCCGCGCCGCCCTGCAGTCCGGGGTGCCGCGCGACGCCTTCACGGTGGTCGTTGAGCCCCGCTCCGAGTACCGCCAGTCGTCGCTCACCGGGACCTTCCGGCCCACGGTGGCGGGGATCCAGATCAAGAACGACTACCGCGGCTATTGCTCGCTGGGCTTCAACGCGCTCCAGAACGGCGCCCGCGTCTTCGTCACCGCGTCGCACTGCTCGCAGACGCTGGACGGGCTGGACTACAGCGCCTACCAGCAGCCGCAGGGCGGCGGCTACATCGGCTACGAGATCGACGACCGGCCGTCGGTGTCCGGGTACTTCTCGTTCGGCGGAAAGTCGTACATGTGCAACAACTGCCGCCTGGCGGACGCCTCCATCAACACCTACTACTCCACCGTCGACAGCCGCACCGGCTACATCGCCCGCACCACCTACGGCGGGGTGAACGGGCGCGGCTCGCTGACGATCGACGGCACGCGCCCCACGTGGGACATCTTCAACAAGCTGACCATGCCCTTCATGGGCGTGGGGCGCTGGCTCGACAAGCAGGGCGCCACCAGCGGGTGGACGCACGGCCAGGTGACGGAGACCTGCGTGAACCGCACCTACAGCGGCCGCATCCTCCGGTGCCTGTACCGTTCGACGATCTGGTCGGAGGGGGGCGACAGCGGCTCGCCGATCTTCCTCCACAACGACCAGGCCGCGATCTACTACCCGATCACCACCGTGCACCTGGCGGGGACGCTGGTCGGCGGACCGGTCACCAACTTCAACATCACCGACTTCAGCACCATCGAGGCGATCGAGACCAACTTCAACACCACGCTCAAGGTCTGCAACGAGATCAACTCCTGCTGATCCGCGTGATGCGGGGATGAAGCAAAGCCGGCCCGGTCTCCGCCAGGAGGCCGGGCCGTCTGCCGCGACGACGTCCGGCGTCAGCGATAGTCCCAGTGCACGACGGCAAAGGACGCCAGCGTGATCCGGCGGTCCCCGAAGAGCAGGGCCGTGTGCAGCCACTCCGCCTGCGCGGCTCCCAGCTCCGCGTTCGCCGCCGGCGCGCCGCGCTTGGTCTGCAGAAACGCGAAGTCGTCGCCGCGCCAGGCGAACACGTCCCAGCACCCCGCGTAGCGCTTCTTGGCCCGCTGCGCGACGCCGGCGAGCACCACCCGCGGATCCGCTTCCTCGATCACGCGGTTCCGCTGCTCGGCGCGGGGCACGTCGTCCCAGCGGGTCAGGTACTTCCACACCTCGCCCTTGCCGCTGTAGGTGTTCACCCACCGCCCGCTCCACCCCTCGCGCTCCAGCAGCCGCAGCACCGCCAGCTCGGCGAACAGGTGCTCGCCATCCAGCTCCACCATCCCCGCCGCCTTCTTGCCGAAGTCGTCCGCGAACGGGGCACCCTCCCAGCGCGGCAGGCGCAGGTACACGCCCGCGACGTCACCGATGATCCGGCCGCTCGGCATGTGGACGGGGACCTTGAGCGGCACCCGGTAGCCGCTGCGTTCGGCGTAGGGCTGCAGCGCCGGCATCCAGGCGGGGGATTGGGCCTCCATGTGCTCGGGTCCAGGGGTGCGGAGTGGGTGATGGCTGCGGGGGAGCGCGCAATCTGCTCTGCGTGGGTACGCAGCGGAAGACGTCCGGAGCGCATCCCCTTCACTTCGCGCCCTCGTCAACGACCCCGGAAGATCAGCAGCCCGTCGAAAAGAAAGCTGCGCTCCGGACGCCGCGGGACGTACTTTGTTGCGGGGATCAGCCTGCACCGGATCGCGGAGAGCCCCCGTGAGCACGAGGCAGCCGTTGACGTCCATCGCCCAGCCGGTGCCGGAGCTGCCCGTCGCCGACGTCGAACGGGCGCAGCAGCACTATCGCGACGCGCTCGGCTTCGAGATCGGCTGGCTGCACCACGGAGAGATCGGGGCGGTGTCGCGCGGAAACGTGGCGATCTTCTTCCGGAAGCGGACCGGGCCGTTCGAGCCCGCGGTTCACTGGGTGTTCGCCAAAGACCTCGATGCGACGTACGACGAGCTGAAAGCTTCGGGGGCGAACATCGTCGAGCCCCTGGAAAGCAAGCCGTGGGGGCTGCGGCAGCTAACCGTCGAGGACCTGGACGGGAACCGCTTCCATTTCCATGACTAGGGATTCCAGCCCCCGGTAATGCGGCCGCCTGCCTGGCCCTCGGGCTGGCCGACGCACCTCGTGGATGTACGAGTGCACCTCCTCCGGCGCCCA
This sequence comes from Longimicrobium sp., assembly GCA_035715345.1. GTDB lineage: Bacteria > Gemmatimonadota > Gemmatimonadetes > Longimicrobiales > Longimicrobiaceae > Longimicrobium. The sequence goes on along the minus strand of DASTLD010000004.1, from coordinate 12,379 downwards.
CCCGAATCCGCTGTGCTCGTCCTGGGTGTGGCCGTCCGGCGATTGGATGATGCCGTTGATCGGCCCGCCCTCAGGCGGGCGCTTTCTTTCCGACCACGCTCCCGATCCAGATGGGCAGATAGGGCGAGGTGCAGCCCTTGGAAACCTTGTAGTCCCGGTAGAGACCCACCCTCTCCCCGAGTGCGATGCACCGGCTGCGCAGGTGCTCGTCCGCGATGCCGATCTGCGCCGCGCACCAGTTCATGTTCCACTGCACCTTCTCGCCCGCGGCGGGCAGCTCTCGCTCGATGTGCTCCAGCAGCTCCTCGTTGAGCGCGTGGTTCTCCACCCGGACGGACCGGGCCTGCACCGACCAGAACACCCGCTGCTTGATTGTGGAGGGATCTTCGCGCCACCTGGCCGTCTCGTTCTTCAGCGCGGCCTTCTTCATGATCACGTTCGCGATCAGCCAGTCGAGCAGCTGCGACTGCTCCTTCCCGTCCACGGCCTCGATGTCGGAGATGAGCCTCTCCATGTGCGCGACGTCGACCGCCTTGAGGTCCAGCATGAGCAGGGAGAGCATGCGGGCGCTGAAACCGCCGTCCTTCCACAGGTGAGCCGCGACTTCCGCGTTCTTCCCCTGCTCCTTGGCGATCTCCCTGATTTTGGTGTTGAGCGGCGGGGTGCTGGCGAGCCGTTCCAGGAGGACCTGTGCCTCGGCGGCAGATCTCATCGGTTGTCCCTAGGATGGTGTGGGTACGGGAGATTGGACTCGGTCCGCGCTCCGAACCTTCGTATGCGGCGCTGGGCCGGAAGCGGACGCAACCGCGGGTCCTGCGGGGCGGCGGCGATGCGGATCAGTGCCGTGTCTCCGCCGGCTCCAGGGCAGGGGAGGCGGCCGGCACACGGCGCGAGTCCCGCAGCGCGTTCGATGCCCCCGACGCGATCAGCGCCGCTGAGAGGAACGCGCCGAGCACGGCCAGGACGTTGGCCCCGAACGCCAGCATGTTCAGCGGCGAGGCATCCGGGCCGAAAGCTCGCGTGCCCGTCACGGCCTGCACGAGCACCGCGACCATGAAGGAGTAGGCCATGAGCGGGAGTGACAGCCGCAGCGCGGCGCTCTCCCGTTCCGCGAGAACGAGCAGGGGCAGCACCGCGGCCGCCGCGAGGAGCCAGACGCCGAGGATGAGCAGCGCGGAGTGAGCGCCCTGCCACATGCGCCCCGATCCCGCGGAAACCTCCACCACCGCGGGAATCCCGCACGACAGCCCCACGAGCAGGATCACGGAGCCGTGGAGTACCAGCCGGCGCTGCGTATCGGGTGTGCACATGAGGGCCTGCCGGAGAGGTGGGATTCCGACGACCTGCTTGCTGCCTAACCGGACGATCAGTCGCGCTTCTGACGTTTTGCGTTCGTGCGGCCGGCTTCATACGACTTTCTGTCTCTCCGGTCCGACTTGCTCTCGCCAGCGATGATATGCCCGATGAGATCCTCGACCCGTGAGTGCGGGGGATCGTACTTGCCGTCCTTGACGTCCTGCTCACCCTTGTTGTGGTAATACCTGTCCTTGCTCATACAGCTGCCTCCTGGAGCGATGGTTGTCCAGCGGCCTGGGTACCGTGTAAGTAGACCGAATTCCGATCAGCGCGCAAGCGACACGACGCAATTCGCTCGGCCGCAGCAGGTTACTGGGCCCGCGGGGGCTGGAGCAATGCGGGAATCCATCTGATTCGAGCGAACACGCGTCCGCGCTGCGTTCCGCTTTCGCCCTCAGCGCTCGATCTCCACCTCCTCCACGTTGTCGAACCGCTCGGTGTCGATCAGGACGAGATAGGGATCGATGCCGGCGTCGGAGGGGCGACGTGGCACCGTCACGGTGATGGTGTGCTGGCCGCTGCGAATGCGGTGCGGCCGCAGGTAGAGCGTCCGGCCGAAGTCCGCGCCCTGCCGCTCGGTGGGGGCAAAGACGCCGATGGGGATCCACTCGTCCATCGGCACCTCCGTCTCCCGGCCGGCGGGGTCGACGGTCACCTTGCGCGCCTTGACGCGCAGCGTCACCTGCCAGGCGCCCGCGGCGGTCCGCCTGGCCGTGGCGCGCTCCGTCTCCAGCTCCCAGAAGGTGTTCGCGGCGAAAAGGTCGTGCAGCAGGGTCCGCAGCGAATCGGGCGTGACCGCCTGCAGCTCCCGGTACAGGTCGAGTGAGGTCGCCAGGGGCGGCGCGCCCGAGCGGTGCTTCGCGATCAGGCGCCGCCACGCCACGTCCACCCGCTCCCGGCCCATGTACTCGCTCAGCGCGTAGAGCGCGAAGGGGCCCTTGCGATAGGCGGCGTACGGGTCCAGGGCGCGGAGCAGCGGCACGGACTGGCGGATGGGCGGGATGGGCTGCGGCTGCCGGAAGAACCTCCGCAGCCGCTCCAGGTGCTCGCGCCCGTAGGCCTCTTCCACGGCCCCCATGGCGGCGTACCACGCGAAGCTCTCGGACAGCAGCGGGGCGCCCTCGGCAAAGGCGTAGGGCACGCCCCATTCGTGCGCCATCTCGTGCGCGATGATCGCGAACGGCAGGTCCAGGCCGCGCGGGTCCTGGTCCGGATCGAAGCGGGAGAAGCCTTCCGTGTAGTCGATGGTGGTCGGCTCGGCGTGCGCCCCGATGCCGCCCCCCGGGTTCTCGACCAGCCGGATGATGCGGCCGTGCGGGTAGGGCCCGAACGCGCGGGTGTAGTAGTCCAGCGACGCGCGCACGCTGCGGAGCATGCGGTCCAGGTTCGCGGCGTGCGCCGGGTGATGATAGACCTGGATGGTGACCGGCTGCCCGGACCCCGCCGGAGGGGTCCAGACCTCCTCGTGCACCGCGTAGCGGGCGGAGAAGAAGGCGTATTCGGTCCCGATGGGCGCATCGGCCGCGTAGTGGAACCAGCGGCGCCCGCGCTCGGTCCACGTGCGGCGCAGCGCCCCCGGCGCCACGGCGGTCTGCCCCGCGTCCGTCCCCACCACCGCTTCGAAGGCGATGCGCTCCACGCCGCCCATCCCCGTCTCGCCGGTGATGTCCTGGCCCGCGCCCGCGGCGGCGAGAGAGGGGACCATGGGCCGCCTGGGCAGCCCGTGCGCCCGCCGCTCCGCGGGCTTGAACAGCTCGCGGCCGGGCTGGTAGCCGATGGCGGGCATCCACTCCTGGCTGCGGAAGTAGGTGATGTTCGGCGTCATGAAGGGGTTGGCGCCGCCGTTGCGGAAGCCGCGCGGCTCGGCGCGCACCGTGAAGCTGAGCCGCAGCGAGTCGCCGGGTTGGAGCGGCGACTCCAGCGCGTAGACCTGGTGCCAGAGCACGTCGTCGGCGACCACGCGCCGGGCCGGCCGGTGCAGGCGCACGGACCCGGTCTCCACCCCGGGCGCGGGGGCCAGGTGGATGGAATCGATCGCGGCGGCGGTGTGGTTCACGAGGTGGTAGGTGCCGCGGATCTCCACCGCCCGCCGCCGGGGATGGATCTCCACGCGCAGGCGCACCCCCGCCAGTCGCGGCTGCGGGATGCCCTCGTATCGCCCGTAGCGCCGCTCGTACTCGGCGCGCCGCCCCGCGACCTCCGAGGCGCTGCGGTACTCGTTGAGCACGTTGGTGTTGTAGAAGACGAACCCGCCCAGCGCGACGACCAGTCCCGCCGCGACGGCGGCGGCCCGCACCGTGGGGCGGGTGAGGCGGCCGCGCGCCAGGCGGAGCCGCGTCCGCAGCCCCCGCTCCAGCCCCCGCACCCAGAGCAGCCTGGCGGCCACCGCCAGCAGCAGCGCCCACGCGCCCCAGTAGAGCATGAACCACAGCCACGGCGCCAGCGAGGCGCCGAACCCGCGCATGTCCGTGTACGACCAGTCCGGCGCGGACCCGTAGACCAGCAGGTTGTGCCCGACCCCGAGCCGGGCGGCGAAGAGGATGAGCGCGTAGGCGGCGAGCGCCGCCAGGTGGCCCAGGTACTTCTGGCTGACCACCCCCTGGATCACCAGCGCCAGCACGGCCAGGAGCAGGTACTCGGCGAGCTGCAGGCCGAAGAGGACCTTCAGGTACAGGCCGAGCTCGAACCGCGTGTATCCCATCTGCACCTGGACCAGCACGCCGGCCAGCGCCAGGAGCGCCATCCAGGCGACCAGGACGAGCCCGAGTCCCAGCAGCTTGCCCAGGAACAGGACCCATTCCGGCACCGGCGCCGCATCGGTGATCTCGCCCAGGCCGGCCTCCCGCTCCCGCCACACCAGCTCCCCCGCCCAGAGGATGACGAGCAGGGGGACGACCACCCAGGGGGTCATGGGGTCGGTCAGCGGCGCCGTCAGGAAGGTGAGGACGTACTCGGTCCTGGGCAGCAGCGGCGTGCCCATGCTCTCCAGGTTCTCGGGCAGCACCCTGGCCGTGATGGCCGCCAGCACCGCCAGCACGACCAGCCCGGCCCGGCTCTTCGCGATCGCCCGGAACGACTCCCCCGCGATGGCCAGGGTCTGCCGCGCGTAGAGCGCCGGGCCGAACGCCCCGCGGACCTGCGGGACGGAGATCGCGCTCCCGGCGTCGCCGATTGCCGCGGGCGTGGGGGCGTGCGCGGGCCGCCGCCGGGCAAGACGGCCCCACAGCGGGCGCGGCGCGTGGTGGGCAAAGCGGAAGCGGGCGTAGGTGAACGCGAGCGCTCCCGCCCCGATGCCGATCCACAGCAGGCGCCGCCAGAGCAGCCTGCCGTCCAGCCCCACCAGGCGGGTGCTCTTCTCGATGGGCGTCCAGCCCAGCGTGACGTCGAAGAGGGTCAGGTGGGCAAAGGCGTCGAGCGGCGCCGCGTACTCCAGGCGCCGCAGGAACAGCATCACCGCGAAGATGCCGCCGTAGACCACGCCGAACAGCAGCACGCTGCCCAGGTAGCTGCCGATGGCCCGTCGCCCGAGCGTCGCCACGGAGAACTGGACCGCGGTGGCGATGAAGGCGTTCGGCAGCGCGAAGAAGCCGTACGCCGCGAGGTACGCGGCGGGCCGGAAGGGGCCGATCACCTCCGCGTCCACGCCCGGCGCGTAGACGGCCAGCACCACGCCCAGCGGCACCGCCAGCAGGACCAGCGCGTTCAGGACGAAGGCGGCCAGGAACCGCCCGCCCAGGTGCTCCGCCTTGCGGACGGGGACGGTGTAGGTCAGGGGGTGCATCCCCGCCTCCACGTCCCGCGCCGCCACCTCGCCGGCCACGCCCGCGCCCAGCAGCAGCCAGAACAGGCTGCAGAAGACGGTGACGACCGCGATGACGTACGGCGAGTTGAGGTAGAAGTCCGCGTAGAGCGCGTCCGCCAGGAAGTTTCCCCGGACGAAGAGGAAGGTGATGACGGCCAGCGCCGCGAACGGGAGCCAGGTGGAGAGGCGGCGTGCCTGGTAGGCCAGCTCGAAGCGGAAGATGCCCAGCAGCTTCATGCCGGCATGCGGCGCCGGCCGATGTGGCCGGCCATGGTGCTGAAGTAGACGTCCTCCAGGTCCGGCTCGGCGGCCTCGAAGCCGGGGCCGGGCTGTGCCGGGCTGTAGACGTGCACCAGGGTGTTCCCGCCGAGCAGCCGGGTGGAGATCACCGCGTGCTCGCGCTCCAGCGCCGCCAGCGCGCCCTTCTCGATGACGCGGCGCCAGATCCGCCCCTTCATCTCCTCGATGGCGCCGAGCGGCTCCGCCTCCAGCAGGATCTCGCCGCGGTCGATGATGGCCATGCGCGTGCACAGCTCGCTCACGTCCTCCACGATGTGCGTGGAGAGGATCACCGCGCTGTTCTCGCCCAGCTCGCCCAGCAGGTTCAGGAAGCGCACGCGCTCGGCCGGGTCCAGCCCCGCGGTCGGCTCGTCCACGATCATCAGCCCGGGGTTGCCGAGCAGGGCCACGGCCACGCCGAAGCGCTGCTTCATCCCCCCCGAGTATCCGCCCAGCTTCTGCCTGCGCACCTCCCACAGGTTGGTCTGCCGGAGCAGCGCCTCCACGACCTCCCTGCGCGCCCGGCGGTCGCCGATGCCCTTGAGCAGCGCGAAGTGGCCCAGCAGCTCCTCCGCGCTCACCTTTGGATACACGCCGAACTCCTGGGGCAGGTAGCCCAGCGTCTGCCGCACCGCGTCCTTCTGCCGCACGACGTCCAGCTCGCCCAGGTGGACGGTGCCCTCGTCCGGCTCCTGCAGCGTGGCCAGGATGCGCATGAGCGTGGACTTGCCGGCGCCGTTGGGGCCCAGCAGCCCGTACATCCCGGCCGGGATGGTGAGCGTGACGTCCTTCAGCGCCTGGACGCCGTTGGGATAGGTCTTGGATACGCCGCGGATCTGCAGCTCCATGGCTTCGCTCAGTCCCAGTGGAGCCCGAGGACCGCGAGGACCACCCGGGCGGCGGCCAGCAGCACCGTGAGCAGGGCGGGGAAGAGCGCCAGCCCCACCGAGAAGGTGAGCCCCATCCGGAAGAGCATCGGCCCCGTGGGCAGCACACGCCGGCCCCACAGCTTCTCGAACAGGAGCTCCGCCGCCGGGCCCAGGCAGTAGCAGAGGTTGGCCATCCCGCCGAAGACGGCCGCCAGGACCAGCGCCCCGGGGAACATCGCCTCCCCGCCCACCAGCGCGCTGAAGGAGCCGACGGTCGCCAGGGAGACCAGCCCCGCCGCGCCCACCCACGCGTTGTAGGCCAGGCGCCTGCGCTCCCACCAGGCGACGATCGCGGGCGCGGCGCGGCGCGCGGGGGCCGGGAAAAGGAACTCGGTCAGGTCGTTCATCGTCGTCGTCCGTGCTGTCGGGTTGTCCTGGCTACGGCCTGCGCGGCCCGCTCATCCGGCGGTCGCCCTGGCCCATGGTGGCGCTCGTGGCGCGCCCGTTCTCCACCGTGAACTCGAACCAGACGTTGTCGCTGGCGGCGTGCAGGAACCGGTGCGGCGTGCCCGCCGGCCGGAACGTCGTCTGCTGTCCCCTGCCGACCAGCTCCCCGTTCAGGCGGCCCTGCGCGTCCACCCAGACGCGCAGGTCCATCGCGAGGTCGCCGTCCCGCAGCGTGTAGGTGCCTTCGTACAGGCTGAGCTCCGTGGCGGCGGGCTGTGCCTCCGCGGGCGCCGGGCCGCTCCGCCGCGGGAAGTGGGCGTTGCGGAGCCCAGGATTGGTCAGGTCGAGCCCGACGACCGTTCCGTCCGTGCCGCGGCGGAAGCGCAGGGTGGTGGGGCCGAGCTGAAAGACGTCGGGGTGCACCGGCGCGAACACCATCGGCGGCAGGCCGTTGAGCCGGCCGGACAGGCCGTTCCCGGCGGGGGTGATCTCCACGACGCCGATCTCGCCGGTCTCGTACCGGCCGGCAAAGGCGGCCAGCTCGGCCGCGCCCGGCGCGTACGGCCGCGCGCGGAGGTAGCGCGTGGTGCCGCCCTCCATCGACCGCAGCTCGAACTCGTCCGGCGACACGAAGCGCAGCTCGAACTCGTCCTGCGACATGAAGGTCAGCAGGCGGCGCGGGTTGCGGAAACGGCCGCCGCCCAGGTCCACCAGGGCGGGGCCGCCCGCCACGCGGAGCCCGCCGTCGCTCACCACCAGGCGCAGCGGCTCGCCGGTGCGCTCGCTGAAGAACAGGCCGGCCCGCCTGCCCGGGTCCGGCGTCGGGACCTCCGCGGCGGCGGGCGCGGCCGCGGCGCCGGTGGCGGGGGTGGGCACCAGCAGGTCGATGATGGCGGCCTCGTAGTTCCCGTCGTCCGCCACCTGGCCCGCGTTGCACAGGAGCGCCAGGGAGACGCCTTCCTTCGGCAGCCGGGCCACGAACGCGTTGAACGCCGCGGCGTCGCCGGAGTGCCACACGATCTCGCCGTCGTCGTCCAGGAACAGCCCGCGGGCGTAGTCCAGCCTCCGGCCGTTGGCCAGCCGCGCCGGCTCCTGGATCTTCTCGCTGACGAACGCGCCCAGTCGGTTCCGGGCCAGCGCGTCGTTCCAGACGAGCAGGTCGCCGGCGGTGCTGAACACGCCGCCGCCGCCACGGGCGTTGCCCAGCAGCATGTCCACCCGCCACTGCTCGCCCCGCTTCTCGTAGGCGGTCGCGGCGTTGGGCACCTGGCGCACGTCGCCCGCGTACCGGGTGGACTTCATCCCCAGCGGCTCGAACAGGCGCGTGCGCATGAACTCGCCGATCGGCTGCCCGCCGGCCCGCGCCACCACCTCGCGCAGCAGCTCGTAGCCGCTGTTGGAGTAGGACCACTCCTGGCCCGGCGCGAAGTTGAGGCCGCGCTGGCGCAGGATCAGGCTGAGCGCGCTCTCCCTGTGCCCCGTCACCGACGACAGCCAGACCCAGTCGCGGATTCCGCTGGTGTGCGTGAGCAGGTGGTCGATGGTGACGGTGTGCCCGTAGTCGGGCAGCTCCGGGACGTGCCTGCGGACGTCGTCGGACAGGGAGAGGCGCCCCTCGTCCACCAGGAGCAGGACCGAGGCGGCGACGAACTGCTTGGTGACCGACCCCACGTCGAAGGGCGTCTCCGGCGTCAGCGCCACGCCGCGCTCCAGGTCCGCCATGCCGTACGCCCGGTTGACCAGCACCCGCCCGTTCTGCGAGACGGCCACCCCGCACCCGGGCGAGCCGGACGTGGCCCAGGCGAACATCCGGTCCACCTGGCCGGCGAAGTCCTGCGCGTGGGCGGGCCCGCCGGCGAGCAGGGCGGCGGCCGCGAACGGAACCAGTCTGCGCATTGCGTGACTCCCGTGGTCGAGGGCCGCGCGGACGGCGGCCGGGTTCGAGGCGCCGCTCATCGGAACCCGAACAGCAGGGGGAAGAGGAAGGCCACCACCGCCGCCCACCCGAACAGGACGTACAGGTAGGCCGTCTGCCAGTCCAGCAGGCGCGAGAAGGCGACGCGGCCGCGCAGGAAGCGCACGTACAGGAAGGCGGAGCCGGCCAGGTTCACCAGCAGGACGACGTTCTCGCCCAGCGCGGCGACCCGGTTGGGCGTGAACCCGAAGTCCGAGATGCGGCTGCCCACCGCCCAGAGCGCCAGCACGTCCACCACCAGCGCGGTGCCGACCAGCGTGAGCTGCACCCAATCGTTCAGCCCGGGGCGGGCCAGCAGGTCGCGCGCGGAGAACGAGTAGAGGAGCAGCGCGAAGACCACCACCAGCAGCAGGTCGAAGACGATCAGGATCTCCCGCTCGGGGTCGATGCCGCGTCCCGTGGCCAGCATCGTCACCATGAAGGCCAGGAAGAGCAGGGCAAAGAGGGGCGAGAAGATGCGGGTCAGCACGGGCGCCATGTTCTCGATGACGCTCTGCTTGGCCTCCACCAGCCACGTGGCCACCACCGTGGCGCCCGCGACGCCGGCCGGGAGGATCCACTCGCCCACCACCGGCTCCGCGTCGATGCCGATGGCCTGGAACAGCGCGAAGGTCATCCCGATCAGCACGCCCCCGCCCAGCCCGATCAGCACGAAGTAGATGAACAGCTCGCCCGTGAAGCGGACGAAGTCCATCCGCCGCTCGCTTCCGCGCCAGCGCCCGCCCACGTAGGCCACGCCCACCGCCAGCCACAGCGCGATCGGCAGGTGGATCACCGTCAGCATCAGCGTGTCGGCGACGGGCAACGTCCGGAAGGGGAACGCGTTCACGGCGGCCGCGGCCACGGCAAAGACGCCGGCCAGCCAGACCCGGCTCGACGCCGGGAGCGGCCGCTCCCAGGCGAAGTACGCGGCGATGAACGGGAGCGTGAAGAACGCGAAGTTGAGCGGGTAGAACACCTCGCTGTTCTCGAACGTGACCCCGAAGAGCGCCGGGAGCTTGATGGCCGCCGCCGCGGCCACGGCCAGGGCAAGCGCCACCCACATCCTGCGCGAGCCGTACGCCGCCTCCGCCTCCTCCGCGCCGTCCCAGCCGTCGCCGGACAGGACGAGCTGCTTCCAGAGCCGCTCCGAGTGCTCGCGGGCAAACTCGCGCGTCAGGGCGTCGATGGCGCCCATGCGCTTGACCGCCACCAGGAACGCCTCGTCGTCGGAGAGCCCGTCCGCGTTCAGCGAGGCGATCTGCTCGCGGAGGTGGTCTTCCAGCTCCGCCGCGTCCGCGCCGGTGATCGTCCCCCGCTTGCGCAGGTGCGCCCGCCAGGCGCCGATCTGCTGCTCGAGGGAGTCCGCCGCCGCGCCGTCAGGATTCCGGTTCATGCTCGACCGCCCAGGGAAAAGAGAATGGGGTTCAACGTGGTGGCCAGCGACACGACCAGCGCCGACCAGATGTTGCGGAGCGCCCGGTCCACCGTGTGCCACTGGCGCCGCTCCTCGGCCAGCTGCTCGCGGCCGGCGTCGGTGATCCGGTAGTACTTCCGCCGCCGTCCGGACTCCGCCTGGTCCCAGCGGGCCTCGACCAGCCCGGAGCGCTCCAGCCGGTGGAGCACGGGGTAGAGCATCCCGTCCGTCCACTCCAGCTCGCCGCCGGACAGCTCGCGCACCCGCTTGAGGATCGCGTAGCCGTAGCTGTCCCCCTCGCCCAGGATGGCCAGCACCAGCGGCGTCGACGACGCGGCGACGAGGTCCTTGTTGATGCTCATCGGCCCGGCGAGCTCCCTCGCGAGGTGGGGCCGCACGCCCGCTGCTGCTGCGGCGCGGCCCCGGTGCCCTCAGGTTGCGTATACATAGAGCTAGTATACATAGCGCTGCGAGGTATGTAAAGCGTACTCCCGTTCCGTCCCGCTGCATCCGGGTCAGGCTGCGCCAACGACGCGAAGAACTTTACAACGCAAAGGGCATGCGCGCAAGCTTTCGCCACTGGGGGGGAGCCTGAGAGAAGCCTGTCATCCGGGTCCGTCAAAGAATCGAGGCTGCTGCTACCTCTGATCGAGGCAGACGGCGACAAGATCGTTGCCCCGGCGGTGCGGACTGGTTATCGTGCCTTCGGTGCCAATCCAGGCCACCCGTTGCCCCGCCTGTCGATCCCCCTCCGGCAGCTTCTCGACACCTTCGTGACCGCCCGCGCAAAGCCGTGCGGGCGCCGTGTTCCACCCCCGCGGACGCATCCGCATCCTGCGCGGGAAGGCGGAATCGCCGGACCCTTTTCAAGCCGGAGCACATCCATGCGACAGCGACGCGCGTCCCACCGCTTCCTCTCCCTCCTGCTGGCCGCCGCCGCGCTCGCGGCGTGCGACGGGCGGCGGGACCTGCCCACCGGGGCGCGCGCCACGGCGGACGGATCGCTGGCGCCGCTGATGGCCAGCGCGCCCGGCACCGCCGTCCCCGGCCGCTACATCGTGGTCCTGCACGGGGACGACGAGTCCCCCGTGGGGGCCGAGGTGGCGGCCCAGGTGACGGCGTCGCACGGCGCCCGGGTGCACCACACCTACCGCAGCGTGCTCAACGGCTTCGCGGCCACGCTGACGCCGGAGGCGGTGCACGCCCTGCGGCGCAACCCGCACGTGGCGTACGTGGCCGAGGACGCCATGTCGTTCCCCGATGACGTGACGCAGCCCGGCGCCACCTGGGGGCTGGACCGCGTGGACCAGCGCGACCTGCCGCTCAACACCACCTACGTCTACGGGCCCACGGGCGCGGGCGTGCGCGTGTACGTGATCGACAGCGGCATCCTGACCGCGCACAACGAGTTCGGCGGGCGCGCCAGCGTGGGCACGGACTTCGTGGGCGACGGCCAGAACGGGCAGGACTGCAACGGGCACGGGACGCACGTGGCCGGCACCATCGCCGGGTCCACCTACGGCGTGGCCAAGGCCGCGCAGGTGATCTCCGTGCGCGTGTTCCCGTGCTCGGGCGGCACGGCCACCTCCACGGTCATCGCGGCCGAGGACTGGATCCGCCTGAACGCGGTCAAACCCGCCGTGGTCAACTACTCCGGCGGCGGCGGCTACAACCTGGCCCACAACCAGTCGGTGCAGGCGCTGGTCGCGTCCGGCGTGACCTTCGTGACGGCCGCCGGCAACGAAAGCATCGACGCGTGCAACCGCTCGCCGGCCAGCACCGCGGAGGCCATCACCGTGGGGGCCACCACCTCCGGCGACGCGCGGTCGTACTTCTCCAACTGGGGCACCTGCGTGGACCTGTTCGCCCCGGGCAGCGGCATCACCAGCGCGTGGTGGACCAGCACCACGGCCACCAACACCATCGACGGGACGTCCATGGCGTCGCCGCACGTGGCGGGCGTGGCCGCGCTGTACGTGCAGGGCGCGCCCACCGCCACCCCCTCGGCCGTGGCCGAGCAGATCCTGGCCACCACCACGGTCGGCAAGGTGGTGGACGCGGGGACGGGGTCGCCCAACCGGCTGGTCTTCTCGCGCCTGACGCCGCCCCCGCCGGGCGCCACCATCGGGCTGAGCCCCGGCGCGCTGGCCTTCACCTTCCTGCGCCCGCCGGAGGGGACGGCCTCCGCCCCGGCGCGCGACGGCGCGGACGGGCCGCCGCGGCAGACGTTCACGGCCGGGGGGCAGGGCCCGGCG
>DASTLD010000003.1:0-13412 GCA_035715345.1 Longimicrobium sp. | reverse complement strand
CCGGTCGCGCTGCCGCCCTCCATGGTGAAGACCAGGCGCAGGTCGTCGTCGCCGGCGGCCACGAAGGTGTGGCCGCCCTCGTGGCGCAGGCGGATCACGCCCTGGCCGGTGGCCTGCGACTTGAGCCGGCCGCCTTCCCCGAACACCCGCACGTCCAGGGTGCGCTCGCCGAGCTGCAGCGTGTACGTGCCCTCGTAGCGCACGATGTCCTCCGCGGTCACGGGCAGGTCGGCGCGCGCCATGCCGAATGCTGCCCGCGCCAGGGCCTCCTCCATCTCCGCCGCCGCGTCGCGCGCGCCGGCCAGGTTGGTCAGCACCGCGATGGTCAGCCCCTGCTCCGGGTAGTGCGCCAGGTAGCTGCCCCACGGGTTGGTGCCCCCGTGGAAGACCTTGCGGCGCCCGCCCAGCTCCTCCAGGTACACGCCGAAGCCGTAGTCCACGGTGTCGCCGGCCGCCAGGACGGTCTTCGCCAGCATCCGCTCCAGCGACGCGGACGAGACCACCTCCCCGCCGAACAGCAGGTGGCTCCAGCGCACTAGGTCGCCGACGGTGGAGCAGAGCGCGCCCGAGCCGCCGAAGACGTGCATGCTGACGTGCCGCGCGTTGGTCAGCGCGCCGCCGCCGTACTCGTACGACTCGGCGCGGCCGGGGACGATGCGGCGGTCGTCGCAGAAGACGGTGCCCGGCAGCCCCAGCACCCGCATCTCCACGTCCACCCGCGCGGCGTACGAGGTGCCCGCCACGCGGCCCACGATCTCGCCCAGCAGGTAGTAGGCGAAGTTGTTGTACGCGTGCTTCTCGCCCGGCTCGAAGTCGAACGGCTGCCTGCCGAACTGCTCGACCATCTCCGCGTACGTCATGTCGCGGCGGAACCACTGCGGGTCCTGCACGGCGCTGGAGCCGCGCATGGGGTTGATGCCGGACGTGTGGTTCAGCAGGTGGCGGATGGTGACCAGCCGCCCCTGCGCGGGATAGTCGGGCAGGTGCTTGGTGATGGAGTCGTCCAGCGCGATGCGGCCGTCCTCGACCAGGCGCAGGACCATCGCGGCGGTGAACTGCTTGGAGATGGAGGTGATGCCGTAGACGGTCTCCGGCGCGGCGCGCACGCCCATCTCCACGTCCGCCATCCCGTACCCGCGGGTGAAGACGACCTCGCCGTTCCGCGCGACGGCGACGCTCATCCCCGGCATGTGCGTGTCCGCCATCAGCACCTCCGCCGCGGAGTCCGCGACGGCGGCCATGCGGTCCAGGCGCAGCGCCTGCGCGGGTGCGGCCAGGGGCGACAGCAGCCCCACGGCGCCCGCGAGCAGCGCCGGAATCCTGCGAATCATGTGCATGTCCCGATCAAAACGTTTGAGTGCGTGGGGTGGGGTGCCTCGCGTTCGCGGGAGGCCCCCTCCCAAACCCTCCCCCAGCTTCGGGGGAGGGCTTTCGTTTCCGGGTGCGCTGGTCAGCGCTCCTCGCCGCGGCGGGCCGCGGCGAGGACGCCGGCCAGCGCGAGCGCCAGCGCGACGAGCGAGCTCACCGCCCACCGGGCGGCGTCCGGGGCGCTCTGGATGGCGCGCAGGGGCGCGCCGCGGGCGTCGACGTAGGAGACGACGGTGTCGCTGGTGCCCAGCATCACGGTCGCGGCGGCCCGGAACACGTCTTCCACGAGCTCCTCGATCATCAGGCCCCCCATCTCCATGAGCATGGCCGTCATCATGAAGGCGAACACGCCGCCCGCGATCCACCGCCACGGGTAGTTGCTGGCCAGCGCCAGGATGCTGCCGGCCAGGTAGGCGACGGTGGCGCCGGTGAAGGGCACCAGCCACATCCACGGGTATCCCTCCATGGCGGGCGCGACCACGCGCGCTCCCCGCGGCATGCCGTCCAGCATGCCCAGCGAGCGGTCCAGCCGCAGGTCGCCGCCGGTGGCCCACGCCATGGCCAGCACCCACAGCAGCATGACCACGACGATCCCCATCACCCACACCCAGCCGGCAAAGACCTTGGCCAGCGAGTGCTCCACGCGCGGCACCGGCATGGCCCACAGGTAGCCGCGGCGCGCGGGCTCCTCGCCCTTCCAGATGGCGAGCGGCGCCGCCAGCGCCAGCATGAAGAGCGGGATGGCGACGTTGGGGATGTCGGTGTTGATCCGCTCGCCCGTGCGGTACGCCGTCACGTTCAGGAGCACGGTCAGCCCGGCCAGGAAGAGCGCGAGCAGCGTCAGCTCCACGCGGAGGCCCAGGCCCACGGCGCGGACCTGCTCGGCGGCGATGGCGCCCCAGGCGGGGGCGCGGGGGGACGCGGGCGCGTCCATGGTGATTGCGGCGGTGCTCACGGGTGCTCCCTGCGGCTGAGAAGGGCGACGGCGGCGTCGGCGAGGGTCAGCGGGGCGGCGTCGCGCACGACGGCCCCGGCGCGGGCGAGCCGGGCGGAGACCTCCGCCTCGTCGCCCCAGATGGTCCACTGGATCTCGCGGCCCAGGCTGCCCCGGCGCAGCACGGACCCGTTCAGCTCCGGCGCGCCGGCCCACCCGTCCGGCACCTCCGCGCGGTAGCGGCGCAGCCCGCGGTGCAGCTCCTCGCGGCGCACCTGCATGATCAGCTTGCCGTCGCGCATCACGCCCACGTGGTCCGCCAGGCGGTCCACGTCGTGGACCTGGTGCGTGGAGATCAGCACGGTGGTGGGCGTCTCCGACACGTGCTCCATCAGCAGGCCCAGCGTCTCGTCCATCATCACCGGGTCCAGCCCGTCCGTGGGCTCGTCCAGCACCAGCAGCCGCGGGCGATGCGCCAGCGCCATGGCCAGGTGCACGCGGCGGCCCTGGCCCTTGGACAGGCGGCCGAACTTCTTCTCCAGCCGCAGGCCGAAGTGGTGGATGAGGCGGTCGGCGTACTCCAGGTCCCAGCCGGTGAAGTAGCGGGCGTGGTGCTCCAGCAGCCGGCCCACGCGCATCCAGCCGTATCCCCAGTCGTGGCGCTCCGGCACGTAGCCGATCTGCGCGCGGACGGCGGGGCCCTGGGTGCGCGGGTCCAGGCCGAACACCTCGGCCGTGCCCTCGTCGGCGCGCACCAGGTCCATCAGCACCTTGAAGGTGGTGCTCTTGCCGGCGCCGTTGGGCCCGACGAGCACGTACACGGCGCCCTCCGGCACCTGCAGGCCCACGCCGTTGAGCGCGGTCTCGCGGCCGAAGCGCTTGACGAGCCCGCGCGTGGACACCGCCAGCGGGCCGCCGTCGAGCTGGGTGGGAAGCACGGTCATGGCTGTTCCGGGTGGGTGGAAAGGTCCTCGGCGGACATCTCGCGGATGGCGCCGATCAGCTCCTCGGCGCCGATGCCGCTGCGGTGCGCGTCCAGCAGCGCCCGCCCCGCCACGGCGCGGGCCAGGGCGTGGCGCCCGTCGCCGTTGGCCGCGCGCGACTGCGCCACGAAGGTGCCCTGGCCGCGGCGCACGTACACGACGCCGTCGCGCTCCAGCTCGCGGTAGGCCTGCGCCACCGTGTTGGGGTTCAGGCGCAGGTCCGTGGCGAGCTGGCGCACGGAGGGGAGCGGGTCCTCGGGGCGGAGCGTCTGCAACACGATGGCTCGGCGCACCTCGTCCATGATCTGGACGTAGATGGGGCGCGGGTCGGCCGTGTTGATCGCGACGTGCATGCGGGTCTCCTGGTGAACCAGTGTACCAGACTCCTAGTACACTAATGCTGCGGCGCGAACGCGTCAAGGGGGCTCACGTGGAGACGTGGAGGGGAGGAGGCGAGAAAGACGGCGTGGGGGCGATCGGGCGCGACGAAAACGAGGGCTCACGCGCGCGGTGTGAGCCCTCGTGGGAGCTGGCGGGCGGCGCGTCAGCCGGGCGCGGAGAGAACCCGCCGGCGAGACGCGGCCGATGGACGGGACCCCGCGGCGGAGACCGCGGCCACCACCGCGCCGGGCAGCACCAGCCAGGCCAGCAGGAGCGCCAGCGCGGGGCCCCAGCGGCCCTGCCCCGCCGCCTGCAGCGGGGAGAGCATGGCCATTGAGGCCGGCAGGATCACGATCAGGACGGCCGCGCGGCTCCAGGAGAGTCCGCGCCCCGCCGACCGCGGCCAGATCACCAGCGGCAGCACGTTCCAGCAGTAGGCGCCCAGGGCCACGCAGGCGGCGTACGCCAGCAGGCGCGCATCGGGCAGCGCGCTCCATCCCCGGTTGCCGAGGCCCTCCCAGTCGGAGGCCGCCATGGGTGGCTCGGGCCCGGACAGCGCCGAGAGCACGGCGCCGTACCGCAGCGCGGGCACCGCCAGCACGACGAGCGCCACCAGCCACGCGCCCCCGGCCGCCGTCCGCGCCAGCTCGCCCGTGAGCCGCTCCGCCGGCAGTGTCTCCTCGTGCTGCCGCCGGCGGACGCCCTCGTCGGGCCAGAGCAGGAGCGGCCAGACCCACGCGGCGCCGAGCAGCACCACCGCGTAGTACCACAGCAGCTCCGGCGGCCCGGACGGTTCCGCGGTGCCGCCGCCGAGGACCACGGTCAGCCCAACGCCCACGGCCAGGCCGAAGCGGGCGTGCCGCCAGTACATCCGCACGTACAGGCGCACCTGCCGGCCGAAGCCGGTCACCCGCGGCGGCTCGAGCCCCCGCTCCGGGAGCGCGGGCAGGCGCAGGACCGGCGCGCGCCGCGGCGCCCGCTCGGCGTCCGCCGCTGGAGCGGGGGCGGGTCGCGCCGTCCACGCCCGGTCGGGCAGCAGGCGCCAGGGGCTGAGCCGGGGCCGCCAGTGGTGGGCGGCGACGGATGCCGCGACCACCGCCAGAAGAACGGCGAGGACGGGCGCGCCCTTGAAGTTGTCGATGGTCGCCTCGCCCGCGACGATGACGAACGCGAAGAACCCCCAGCCGATCACGAACGCCACCAGCCCGCGCGTGCTGTGCAGCGCGGCCGAGGCCATCACCAGGTAGACGATGATCCCGGCCAGCAGGGCGCCGGCCGTGTGCGGGACCGCGACCGCCGCCGGCCGCCCGGCCACCCCCGCCCGCAGCACCGCCGCGACGAAGACCGGGACGGCGAGGGCGGCCGCTCCCACCGCCGCGCCGCAGAGCATCCGGACGATGGCGTGCCGCGCCCGTCCGATGGGATAGGACGCGTGGAGCACGGCCGCCCTCCCGTCATGCCGCGCGTGCACGAGCGGAACGAACAACATGCAGGTGGTGGCCAGGCCCAGTGCGTCGCCGAAGGTGCTGTCCCTGCCGCGCGCCGCCACGGCCAGCACGAACGCCACCGCAGCGGTTGCCGGCGTGGCCGGGCGCGTTGCCAGGAGGCGCAGGTAGGCGCGCGCTACCGCCCACGTGGGCGAAGTCGCGAGGGCGACGGCCCTCACGACGCCCCCCCGGCGCGCAGCAGCGCCACGGCCGCGTCTTCCAGCGACAGCGCGGCGGCCTCGTGCACCTCCGCCCCCGCGGCGGTGAGCAGGCCCGCCACCTCGTACTCATCACCCCACACGGTCCATGCGATCTCCCGGCCGCGCTGCTCGCGCTCCAGCACCTGGCCGTTCAGCCCCGGCGCGCCGCCCCACCCGTCCGGAACCTGCGCCCGGTACCGGCGCAGCGCCGCGTGCACCCGGTCGCGGCTGGCCTGGAGCACCATCGCCCCCTCGCGGATGACCCCCAGGTGGTCGGCCAGCGCGTCCGCCTCCTGCACGTGGTGGGTGCACCAGAGCACGGTCGTGGGCGCGGCGGCCATGTGCTCCGCCAGCACGCCGCAGAACTCCTCCCGCGCCAGCGGGTCCAGCCCGTCGGCCGGCTCGTCCAGCAGCAGCACGGGGGGGCGGTGGGCCAGCGCGGCCACCAGCGCCACCCGGCGGGCGGTGCCCTTGGAGAGCGTGCGCAGCCGCGCGTCCGGCGCAAGGCCCAGGCGCGCGCAGAGTCCTCGGGCGTAGTGCGCGTCCCAGTTGGTGTAGAAGGCGCCGTGGTGGGCCAGGAACGCCTGCACGGACAGCCACGGGTACGGCACCGCGGGCACGTCCGGCACGTACCCCACGTGCGCGCGCGCCAGCGCCGGCCGCTCCGTGGTCTCGATGCCGCACACGTACGCCGTGCCGCGGTCCGCGCGGACGGCGTCCAGCAGGATCTTCATCGCCGTGGTCTTGCCGGACCCGTTGGGCCCCGCCAGCACGTAGGGCGCGCCGGCGGGCACCTGCAGGTCCAGCCCCGCCAGCGCGCGGGTCTGCCAGTAGCGCTTGGAGACGCCGCGCGTCTCCACCGCCAGGTCGCCGGCAATGCGGGTGGGAAGGGTGGGCTGGCTCATGGAACGGTCATGTGAGGGGGGAAGATGGATCTAGCCCGGCCGCGTGCCGGCGCCCGGGCCGCTGGTCGTCAGCCGCCGGGTGGCTTGGGGGCCCCCTGCCGCCGCTGGCCGCGGCCATGAGCGCGACGAGGGCGGCGGGGAGGGCGAGCCACTGGAGAAGGAGCGGGAAGCTCACCCGCAGATCGCCCGCGGCTGCGGTCCCGGCGAGCACGGTCAGCGACATCACCACGACCGTGGGGAGCGTCAGCGCCCGCGCCACCATGACGAGCCCGTCGGAGAAGCGGTCCAGGAGCAGCACGGGGAATGTGCCCCAGAGGTACGCGCCGAACGCGATGGCGGCCAGGACGAGCCACGTGGCCGCGTCGGGCGGCGGCATGACGCCGCCGGCCCGCGCGCTCCACCAAGCGCAGGCGGTGACCGCCAGGAGGCAGACGGCCAGCCATGCCGCGCCCCCGCAGACCTCGGCGGTGCGCATCGCGAGCCGGCCGCAGGGGAGGGTGTCCTCGTGCGCCCGGCGCGATCGGGACGCGTCCGACCAGATCAGGAACGGCCACAGCCACGCCGGTCCCAGCAGCAGCATGGACATCGCGAGCAGGGACTCGCTGGGGGGAGCGCCGCTGGCGCCCACGACGCCGCTCCCCCACAGCCAGGCGAGCCCCATGGCGCCCGGCACGGCCCAGGCGACCTGGCGCCGGCTCAGCCGCACGGCGGCCACCGTCCGCGTCCAGGCACCGGCGGGCCGCCGCGGCAGCGCCGGGCGGGCCGGCAGGGCGGACGCGCTTCCCCCCGGGTCCAGCCCCGGCGGAAGCCGCCGGTCCCGGCGGGGAAGCCGGAAGCGCGGCTCCCAGCCGGTGAGCGCCGCGGATGCGGGCAGGATGGCCAGCAGATACGCGATCTGGAGGATTCCGTCCGGAATGCCCGTGTCGGCGGGGACGGCCCGGCCGAGGCCGATGAGGCCGGCGGCGACCGCGAATGCCCGCGGCGGATGGGCGCGGTGGAGCATCACCGCCGAGAACTCGAGGTACAGGTACGTCCCCGCGAGCAGCGCCAGCGCGGCCGCGGCCGCCGCGTGTGCCGGCGGGGCGCCATGGCGGTGCGCCTCCCGTATCGCGGCGACGAACACGGGCACGGCGCAGACCGCCACGGTCACCAGGGCGCCGCACGCGACCCGGATCAGCGCGTCGCGCGCCCGCGCGATCGGGAGCCCGGCGTGAAGGAGCGCGGCTTCCCGTGCGCCCTGCCAGTGGAGCACGGGCAGGAAGAACATCAGCCCGGCCAGCGCTTCCGTGTTCTCGAACGGCTCGCGCCCCGCGTCACTCCCCACGGAGGCATAGACGAGCAGGAGCAGCGCCACGCCGAAGGTGTTCGGCGCGCCAGCCAGGAGCCGCAGGTACGCGCGCGCCACGGCGGCCGTGGACGCCGGGCGGGGTGCGCGGCGGGAGCTCATGCTTCGCTCCCGGTGCGCAGCAGCACCACCACGGCCTCTTCCATGGTCAGGGTGGTGGCGTCGCGCACCTCCGCGCCGGCCGTGGCCAGCCGCCCCGCCACCTCGCGCTCGTCGCCCCAGACGGTCCAGGCGATCTCGCCGCCCCGCTGCTCGCGCTCCAGCACCCCGCCGTTCAGCCCGGGCGCGCCCGTCCACCCCTCCGGCACCTGCGCGCGATAGCGGCGCAGCCCGCTGCGCACCCGCTCGCGCGGCGCCTGGACCAGCAGCCTGCCGTCCAGCAGGACGCCCAGGTAGTCGGCCAGCCGGTCCGTCTCGTGGACGTGGTGCGTGCACCAGAGCACCGTCGTCGGCGAGGCCGCCATGTGGTCGACCAGCAGCGCGTTGAGCTCCTCGCGGGCCAGCGGGTCCAGCCCGTCGGTCGGCTCGTCGAGCAGCAGCACGGGGGGACGGTGCGCCAGCGCCGCCACGATCGACACCCGCCGCGCCGTACCCTTGGAGAGCGCGCGCATCCGCTCCCGCGGCGGCACCCCCAGCCGCCTGCACAGCGCCACGGCGTACGCCGCGTCCCAGTTGGTGTAGAAGCTCCCGTGGAGGTGCAGGAACGCCTCCACGCGCAGCCACGGGTACGCTACGGCCGTCCCCTCCGGTACGTACCCGACGTGCGCCCGCGCCAGCGCCCGCTGCCGGGCGGTCTCGATGCCACAGACGCGGGCGCTGCCCGCGTCCGGACGCACCGCGTCCAGCAGCACCTTCAGCGCCGTGCTCTTGCCCGCGCCGTTGGGCCCCGCCAGCACGTACACCGCGCCGGTGGGCACCTGGAGGTCCAGGCCGCGCAGGGCCGTCGTCCGGCCATAGCGCTTGGCCACGCCACGCGTCTCCACGGCCAGCTCGGCATCGGGGAGGTGGGTGGGAAGGGTCGGCAGGCTCATCGGTCGTCCACGGGTTGAGGTGAGGCCATGAAGGGTGATCCGCGTTACCGGGCGCCGGCGGACCCGCGGGGCAGGGAGGCCGGGCTGCCGAGCACGATTCCCAGGTCGCCGAGCGCGTCGTGCGCCGCCCGCGGGCGCCGGCGCGCCGCGGTCGTCACCACGTGTACGACGATGACCAGGAGGATGGAGAGCGGCACCAGCCAGAGCAGCGCGTCGGGGCTCCATGGCGGCGAACCGGCGCCGGAAAGGAACACGTCGGCCAGGCCGGGAAGGAACAGGCTGCCCAGGCCGGGAAGCGCGTCCGTCAGCAGCCGGAACCCGACCGCCCCGAGCAGGGCGGGCGCGGGCCCGAACGCCTTCGCCAGGAGCACGACCAGCGTGGCGGCCAGGAACCAGGCCAGCGCCGCCGCGGGGATGGCCGCCCACAGCAGCGGCGGCGCGTCCGCCACGCGCGCCAGCGACCCGCCCGCGCGCGCGGCCGCCACGTGCGCGGCCACGACCGCCAGCGAGCCGAGCAGCGTCCACACGATCCCGGCGCCGGCCTGCAGCAGCACCTGTGCGGCATGGCCCACCGGCCGCGCCCGGACCGCGTCCGAGCCGTCCCGCACCGTCAGGAACACGCACGTCAGCCCCACCAGCGGCCCCAGGACGGGAAGCGCCCAGGGCTCGAGCGCGGCGTCCAGCGTGGCGCCCGGCTCCAGCAGCCGCAGCACGGTGCGGAGGGTCAGGAAGAGCAGGAGCGCCAGCGACACCTCCATGTCCGGGCCCCACAGGCGAAAGTGCTCGCCGAGCACCGTGCTCCACGGCGCGGGGCGGCGCGGTCCGGGGGCCGGGCGCGGGCCGCGCGGCAGCAGGCGGTCCGCGGCACGGCCGGCCCGGGCGGCGGCGTGCGCCCCGGACTCCCGCGTGCCCGCCGCCAGCCACACGGCGGCGCAGGCGCCTGCCAGCAGGAGCGTGGACAGGGCCAGCCACTCGGCGAACGCGACGTCCGCGAGCTCCGCCGGGGTGCGCATGCCCGCCGTGGCCGCGCGCCACGGGCGCGGCTGCGGCACGAGCAGCAGGCTTGCGAGGACCGCGAACGCCGTGGCGGCCTTCCGGACGCCGCCCAGCAGGGCGAACGTGGAGCCGAGCAGGTACGCGGTCAGGCCGGTGGGGACGACGGCGGCCGCGAACCACGCGGGATAGTCCCCGCTCCCGCCGCCCGTGGCTGCGTTCCAGGCGATGCTTGCCGCCGCCAGCACCAGCGCCAGCAGCGCGCACGCCCCGCCCGCCGCCACGCGCACCAGCACGTGCGTCCGCCAGGGCAGGGGCAGGGCCGCGTCCGTCTCCTGGGGCCGGAGCGCGTCGCGCCAGTAGAAGCCGGGCAGCAGGAACAGCAACCCCACGGACTGGTAGGCGGGCAGCTCGGGCATGGAGACCACGATGAACGCCAGCACGGTGCAGAGCAGGAACGTGGCCCACTCCGCCCGGATCGTCCGCAGGGACGCGCGGAGGGCGGCCCGCGCGCGGGCGGGGCGGCGCACGGGGGGCGTCACGGGCGGCTCCCCGCCCGGAGCACGGCCAGCGCCGCGTCCTCCAGCGACAGCCGCGCGGCGTCGCGGACGGTGGCGCCGGACGCGGTGATCCGCCCGGCGACCTCGCGCTCGTCGCCCCACACCGTCCAGGCCAGGTCCGGCCCGCTGCCCTCGCGCAGCAGCACCTCGCCGTTCAGCGACGGCGCGCCCGCCCACCCCGGCGGCGCCTGGATGCGGTAGCGCCGCAGCGCCGCGTCCAGCGCGCCGCGCTCCGCCTGCAGCACCAGGCGGCCCCCCAGCAGCAGCCCCACGTGGTCCGCCAGCCGGTCCGCCTCGTGGACGTGGTGCGTGGACCACAGCACCGTGGTGGGCCACTCCGCCATGTGCTCCACCAGCAGCGCGGCGAGGGTCTCGCGTGCCAGCGGGTCCAGGCCGTCCGCCGGCTCGTCCAGCAGCAGCACGGGCGGGCGGTGCGCCAGCGCCGTCACCAGCATCAGCGCGCGCAGGCCGCCCTTGGAAAGCGTGCCCACCCGCGGCTCCAGCGGCACGTTCAGGCGGGCGCACAGCGCGCGGGCGTAGTCCCAGTCCCAGGCGTCGAAGAAGGCCGCGTGGTGGCGCAGGTAGCGCGCGGCGTCCAGCCAGCCCAGCGAGATCTCCGCCTTCTCCGGCACGTACCCCACGTGCGCCCGCGCCAGCGCCGGCTTCCGCGCCACCTCGACGCCGCACACGTGCGCGGTGCCCTGCCGTGGCCGCACCAGGTCCAGCAGCACCTTGATCGCCGTGCTCTTGCCGGCGCCGTTGGGCCCCGCCAGCACGTACACGGCGCCCTCGGGCACCTGCAGGTCCAGCCCGGCCAGCGCGGCGGTCCCGCCGGCATAGGTCACGTGCACGGCGCGGGTCTCCAGGGCCAGCGTGCGGCCGTCCAGGCGCGCGGGCAGGGAGGGAAGCGTCATCGGTCTCCCGAAGGGAAGGAGGGTGAGGAGGAAAGGGATCCGGCCCCGGCGGCGCGGAGGATGGCCTCCGCCAGCTCGTGGGGCTCGATGCCGAAGCGGCGCGCGTCGCGGATGGCGCGGTCCACCACGTCGTCCAGCAGCAGGTCGCGCTCGGAGGGTCCGGTGGGCGTGGCGATGAACGTCCCCTGCCCGCGCCGCGTGTAGATGACCCCCGCCCGCTCCAGCTCGCGGTACGCCTGCGCCACCGTGTTGGGGTTGACGCGCAGCTCCGCCGCCAGCGCCCGCACCGACGGCAGCGGGTCCTCCGGCAAGGCGGTGCCGAGCACGATGCCGCGGCGCACCTCGTCCACGATCTGCTGGTAGATGGGCCTGGGGTCCGACAGCTCGATGCGGATGAGCACTGTATCGCCTGTACTGGTGTACCAGCTACACCAGTACACTAAGCGGGCGATGGGCGGCCGTCAAGCATCTTCTTCCGTCCGCCCTCGCCGGAGGTGGAGGACGGCGGTATTCTGTATGGCGTTTCGTTGGACAGGCATGGCTTTCCACGCGGGAGCGAGCCGCATTCCCCCCACGCGCGACGCCGGACGCGAGCACCGCGCGGACCCCGGCTTCGGCCTGGGCCCGGGCGCCGAGTTCGACCTGATCCGCGGCTTCCTGCGCGGCGCAGCCGACCCGCGCGGCGACGTGCGCGTGGGTCCCGGCGACGACTGCGCGGTGGTGGCGGGGGACGGGATCGCGCTCTCCACGGACATGAGCGTGGAGGGCGTGCACTTCCGCCGCGACTGGCTGGCGCCGGACGAGATCGGCTGGCGCGCGGCCGCCGCGGCGCTGAGCGACCTGGCCGCCGTGGCCGCGCGGCCCATCGGCATCCTGGTGTCGCTGGCCGCGCCGCCGGAGGACGCGGGCGCCTTCGCGGCGGAGGTGATGGCCGGCTGCCGCGCCGCCGCCGCCTCCGTGGGCGCCGCGCTGCTGGGCGGCGACCTGACCGCGTCGCCGGGGCCGCTGGTCATCGACGTCACCGTGGTGGGCGAGTGCCCGCGGCCCGTCCTGCGCTCCGGCGCGCGCCCCGGCCACGAGGTGTGGGTCACCGGCGAGCTGGGCGCCCCCGCCGCCTGCATCGCCGCGCTGCGCGGGGGGCGGGCGCCGCACCCCGCCGCGCGCGAGCGCTTTGCGCGGCCTCGCCCGCGCGTGGCCGAGGCGCTGTGGCTGGCGGAGCGCGGGCTGGCCGCCTCGCTGCTCGACCTGTCCGACGGCCTGGCCGGCGACGCCGCGCACCTCTCCGCCGCCAGCGGCGCCGCCATCCTCCTCTCTCCCGAGATCATCCCCGTGCACCCCGCGCTCCACCCGCTCCCCCCCGACGACGCCCTGCGCCTGGCCCTGAGCGGCGGCGAGGACTACGAGCTGTGCTTCACCGCCGAGGTGGGGCTGGTGGAGCGGCACGCGGCCGAGTTCGAGCGCACCTTCCACCTGCGCCTGTCGCCGGTGGGGCGCGTGGGCGGCGGCGACGGCGTCTGGTTCGTGGACGTGGAGGGGCACCGGCGGCCCACCGGCCTGCGCGGGTGGCGGCACTTCGAGGAGGGCGCATGATCTTCGGCGTTCTGCGGGCGCTCTGGATGATCCTGGTCATCTTCGTGGGGACCATGGTCTACGGCGGGACGGCCATCGTCGCGGGGCTGTTCGGCGTGCGCGGGCATCCGTACGTGGCCTGGTCGCGGCAGTGGGCGCGCATGGCGCTGTGGGGCAGCGGCTGCAGGGTGGTGGGGCACGGAACGGAGAACATCGTCCCCGGCGAGCCGTTCGTGCTGGTGGCCAACCACATCTCCTGGTTCGACATCTTTGCCATCGCGGTGCTGCTGGAGGTGGACTTCCACTTCGTCGCCAAGAAGGAGCTGGAGAAGATCCCGGTGTTCGGGCGGGCGTGGCGGGTGGCCGGGCACATCTCCATCGACCGCAGCAACCGCGAGCGCGCGGTGGAGAGCCTGCGCCGCGCGGGGGAGCAGATGCGGCGCGAGAAGAGCGTGGTGGTGATCTTCGCGGAGGGAACGCGGGCGCGGAACGGGCGGCTGCAGCCGTTCAAGAAGGGGGCGTTCGTGCTGGGCGCGCAGACCGGCATCCCCCTGATCCCCACGGTGGTCGCCAACAGCTACAACATCATGCGGCCGGACACGTTCATCGTGCGCCCGGCCACCATCCACGTGTACTTCGAGCCGCCCATCCCCAGCGAGGGCCGCTCCCCCGACGAGCTGATGCGGGCCACGCGCGCCGTCATGGTCCGCCGCCTGGTGGCCGCCGGCGAGCCCATCGAGCC
>DASTLD010000002.1:0-11288 GCA_035715345.1 Longimicrobium sp. | reverse complement strand
GACGACCTGAGCGACGCCGGGCTGGCCTGGCTGGACGCCGACGGCCCCCACGCCGACATCGTCCTGTCGACGCGCGTGCGCCTGGCGCGCAACCTCCAGGGCTTCCGCTTTGGCACCCGGGCGGAGGCGGACGACCGCGTGGAGGTGCTGCGCCTGGCCCGGAGCGCCGCGGAGGGCGCGCCGTCCCTGGCCGGCGGACGAACGGTGCTGGTGGCCGACCTGCAGCCGCCCGACCGGCAGATCCTGCTGGAGCGGCACCTGGTGAGCCGCGAGCTGGTGGGCAACGGCACCGCGCCCAGCCACACCGCGCTGCTCATGGGCCCGGGCGAGTCGCTGAGCGTGATGGTCAACGAGGAAGACCACCTGCGCCTGCAGAACATCCTGGGCGGGTTCCGCCTGCGCGACGCCTGGCGCGACGTGGAGCGGCTGGACGACGAGCTGGGACAGCGCCTGCCCTACGCCTTCCACGCCGAGTTCGGCTACCTGACGTCGTGCCCCACCAACGTGGGCACCGGGCTGCGCGCGTCGGTGCTCATGCACCTGCCGGGACTGGTGCTGACGCAGGAGATCGGCAAGGTGCTGCAGGGCATCAGCCAGGTGGGGCTCACCTTCCGCGGGCTGTACGGCGAGGGCAGCGAGGTGGTCGGGAACTTCTTCCAGATCTCCAACCAGACCACGCTGGGCAAGACGGAAGAGGACCTGATCGACCACCTGCAGCGCATCGTGCACCAGGTGGTGCAGTACGAGACCCAGGCGCGCGCGGTGCTGCTGCGCGACGCGCCGGTGGTGATCGAGGACAAGGTGTGGCGGGCGTACGGCCTGCTGCGCCACGCCCGCTCCACGTCGTTCGAGGAGGTGATGAACCTGCTCAGCGGCGTGCGGCTGGGCGTGGGGCTGAAACTCATCCCCCGGGTCAGTGTACTCACGCTGAACAAGATCATGATCTTCACGCAGTCGGCCCACCTGGAGCAGGTGGCGGGGCAGGCCCTGCCGGAGGGCGACGCGGACGTGCGCCGCGCCGCCTACGTGCGGCAGGTGCTGGCGGCCGACCCGGGAACGCTTGATTCTGGCACGGAAAATCCCTAGACCCCGGTTGGGTTCCCCGTTTCCCGGCACCGGGCCGACGACTGCGGCATACAAAAGGGCGAGATGAACTACAACTTTACCGACCGGGTGCGTAAGGTGCTGGCGATGGCGCGCGAGGAGGCCATCCGCCTGCAGCACGACTACGTGGGCACCGAGCACATCCTCCTGGGCCTGATCCGCGAAGGCGAGGGCGTGGCCGCGGCCGTGCTCAACAACCTCTCGGTGGACCTGGAGCAGGTGCAGGAGAAGGTGGAGGAGAGCGTCCGGCGCGGAAAGGCCACCATCGCGCTGGGCGAGCTGCCGTACACGTCGCGCGCCAAGAAGGTGCTGGAGTTCGCCATGGCCGAGGCGCGCGAGCTCAACCACAGCTACGTGGGCACCGAGCACCTGCTGCTGGGCCTGCTGCGCGAGGAGAAGGGCATCGCCGCCGAGGTGCTGGGGCAGCTGGGGGTTACGCTGGAGGACGCGCGCCGCGAGACGCTCAAGCTGCTGGGCAGCGAGCCCAACGCCGCGCCGTCCGCCGCCGCGCCCACCGCCAGCGCCGGCGCCGGCACGGGCGCCAAGGGCGAGAAGAAGAGCAAGACCCCGGCGCTGGACCACTTCTGCCGCGACCTGACGGAGCTGGCGCGCCAGAACGAGCTGGACCCCACCATCGGGCGCGAGGAGGAGATCGAGCGCGTGATGGAGATCCTGTCGCGGCGCAAGAAGAACAACCCCGTGCTGATCGGCGAGCCGGGCGTGGGCAAGACGGCCATCGTGGAGGGCCTGGCCCAGCTCATCGCCGAGGGCAAGTGCCCCGACAGCCTGCGCGACTACCGGGTGCTTTCGCTGGACATGGCGGCCGTCATCGCCGGCACCAAGTACCGCGGCCAGTTCGAGGAGCGGCTCAAGGCGGTGATGAACGAGATCAGCCAGAACAAGAACATCATCCTCTTCATCGACGAGCTGCACACCCTGGTGGGCGCGGGCGCGGCGGAGGGGGCCATCGACGCCTCCAACATGCTCAAGCCGGCGCTGGCGCGCGGCGAGCTGCAGTGCGTGGGCGCCTCCACGCTCAACGAGTACCGCAAGTACATCGAGAAGGACGGCGCGCTGGAGCGGCGCTTCCAGACGGTCAACGTGGACCCGCCCTCCATCGAGGAGGCCATCGAGATCGTGAAGGGGCTGCGCGGGCACTACGAGGAGCACCACCGCATCCGCATCACCGACGAGGTGAT
This sequence comes from Longimicrobium sp., assembly GCA_035715345.1. GTDB lineage: Bacteria > Gemmatimonadota > Gemmatimonadetes > Longimicrobiales > Longimicrobiaceae > Longimicrobium. The sequence goes on along the minus strand of DASTLD010000002.1, from coordinate 8,985 downwards.
CGAGGCGTCGGTCAAGCTGTCGGAGCGCTACATCACCGACCGCTTCCTGCCGGACAAGGCCATCGACGTGATCGACGAGGCCGGGGCGCGCGCGCGCCTGGCCACGCAGGTGCCGCCGCCGGAGGTGGAGGACCTCAAGAAGCAGCTGGAGACCATTGCCGCCAAGAAGGACGAGGCCATCCGCGACCAGGACTTCGAGCGCGCCGCGGAGCTGCGCGACAACGAGCGCGACCTGCAGCGCCGCATCCAGGAGCGCGAGAAGAGCTGGGAGGAGGAGCGCAAGACCAACCGCCCCGCGCTGAGCGAGGAGGACGTCGCGTTCATCGTCTCCCGCTGGACCGGCATCCCGGTGACCCGCCTGAAGCAGGCGGAGACGGCGCGCCTGGTCAACATGGAGGAGGAGCTGCACAACCGGGTGGTGGGGCAGGACCGGGCCATCCAGGCCATCAGCCGCGCCATCCGCCGCAGCCGCGCGGGGCTCAAGGACCCCAAGCGCCCCATCGGCTCGTTCGTCTTCGCCGGCCCGACCGGCGTGGGCAAGACGGAGCTGGCGCGCGCGCTGGCGGAGTTCCTGTTCGCGGACCGCAACGCGCTGATCCGGGTGGACATGTCGGAGTACATGGAGAAGTTCTCCGTGAGCCGGCTGATCGGCGCGCCCCCGGGGTACGTGGGGTACGAGGACAGCGGCACGCTGACCAAGGCGGTGCGGCGCAAGCCCTACAGCGTGGTGCTGCTGGACGAGATCGAGAAGGCGCACCCGGACGTGTTCAACCTGCTGCTGCAGGTGCTGGACGAGGGGCACCTGACGGACAACTACGGTCGCGTGATCGACTTCAAGAACACGGTCGTGATCATGACCTCCAACCTGGGCGCCCGCGACATCGGCAAGGGCCCGGGGCTGGGCTTCCACGCGCCCAGCCAGCAGTCGCAGTTCGACCGCATGGAGGAGAAGGTCAAGGAGGAGATCGAGCGGGCGTTCAACCCGGAGTTCATCAACCGGCTGGACGACACCATCGTGTTCCACCCGCTGACCCGCGAGCAGATCGGGCAGATCATCCACAACCTGCTGAAGGACGTGGAGAACCGCCTGAAGGAGGAGGAGCTGTCGCTGAAGCTGACCGACGACGCCGTCGATTTCATGATCGAGCACGGCTACGACGAGAAGTTCGGCGCGCGGCCCATCCGCCGGGCCATCCAGCGCTACCTGGAGGACCCGCTCTCGGAGAAGATCCTGCTGTCGGAGTTCTCACCGGGAGACGAGATCGAGGTGTCCGTTTCGGACGACCGCCAGTCGCTCGCCTTCCGGGTGCATTCGGCCACCCAGACCGCATCATAAGCCAGGTGTTCTCATTCGATCGGGGAGGGGCCGCGCGGGCGGCCCTCCTCCTCTCCGTGCTCTGCGGCGCCGCGGCGCCGGCCCACGCCCAGGACCCCCAGCCCACCCCGCCGGCCCAGCCGGCGGGCTTCGTGGTGGACACGGTCATCGTGCGCGGCAACCAGCGCGTGGCCGTGGAGCAGGTGACCACCGCCTCCGGCCTGCGCGGCGGCACGGTGGTCAGCGCGGCCATCGTGCAGGACGCCATCCGCCGCCTGATGTCCACCGGGCTGTTCGAGACGGTGCAGGTGTACGTGCGCGGCGCGGACGCCGGGCGCGGCGCGCTGATCGTGGAGGTGGCGGAGCGGCCCGTCGTGGCCCAGATCCGCTGGGAGGGGCTGCAGAGCCTGAGCGGCAACACGGTGCGCGACTCCGCCGGGCTGGTGGAGAACGCGCCGCTGGACCCGCAGAAGGTGGCGACGGCCCAGCGGCTCGTCCGCGACCTGCTGGCCAAGAAGGGCATCCAGCTGGCCTCCATCGACACCTCGCTGGCGCCGGTGGAGGGCGGGGCGGGGGTGCGCCTGACCTTCAACGTGCGCGAGGGGCACCGCCTGGCGCTGGCCGACATCGACTTCGTGGGCAACACCGCGTTCAGCGAGGAGGCCCTGGAAGACGCCATCAAGACCAAGCCGGAGGGCTTCTGGTGGTTCCGCGCCGGGCGCTGGGACCGCGAGACCTTCGAGGAGGACCTGCGCACGCACCTGCCGGAGTTCTACGGCGGGCACGGCTACATCGACTTCGCGGTGGTGGGCGACACGCTCCTCGTGGACCCGGCGACGGGCAAGGCGCGGCTGGTGGTGGAGGTCAGCGAGGGCCCGCAGTACCGCCTGGGCGAGTTCAACATCCAGGGCAACTCGCGCTTTCCCACGGAGGGGCTGGCGTCGATGTTCACGACGCAGCGCCGCTCGGTGCTGGGCCTGCCCTTCGGCCCGCAGTCGGAGCGCGAGGCGGGCGAGGTGTTCGACCGGCCGGCGCTGGACAAGGCGGCGCAGGACATCGAGCAGCTCTACCGCAACGAGGGCTACCTGTTCGCGCAGGTCATCCCCACGGTGGAGCGGGTGCCGGCGCCGGACGGCGGGGCGCCCCGCGTGGACGTGACGCTGGCCGTCTCCGAGCACCAGCCGTTCTACGTGCGCCGCGTGGCCTTCGAGGGCAACACCACGACGCACGAGTCGGTGATCCGCGACCGCATCTGGGTGCTGCCGGGCGACGTCTACAACGAGAACAGCGTCATCCAGAGCTACCAGGCCATCAGCGGCCTGGGCTTCTTCGAGGCGCCGCTGCCGCTGCCCGACATCCGCCCGGACCCGGAGACGGGGCAGGTGGACATCGTCTTCCGCGTCAAGGAGAAGCAGACGGGCAGCGTGAACTTCGGCACGGTGTTCGGCGGCAGCGGGTACGGCAACAGCAGCCGCTTCGCCGGGTTCCTGGGGTACCAGCAGCCCAACCTGTTCGGCCAGGGCAAGCAGGCCAACCTGCGGGCGGAGGTGGGCTACGGGCGCAGCACGCTGGAGGCCAGCTACACGGACCCCAACATCGCGGGCACGCGCTACAGCGGCAGCGCCTCGGTGTTCCGCCGCGGCGACCGCTTCATCCGCCTGGGCAACGGGCGGCGCCTGCAGACGGGCGCCTCGCTGACCTTCGGCTTTCCCATCCCGGGGTCGCTGCGCACGCGGGCGTTCCTGGGGTACTCGCTGTCGCAGACGGAGTACCTGTCCACCAGCGACGAGACCTGCGAGGTGGGCAGCGCCAACGTGTTCTGCCTGCCCAACGCCACGGCCAGCACGCTGAGCCTGTCGCTGTCGCGCGACACCAAGAACCACCCCCTGTTCCCCACCTCCGGCACGCGGCACTCGCTGGCGCTGGAGCAGACCGGCGGCCCGCTGGGCGGCGACGGCAACTACCAGAAGCTGTTCAGCACCACGGAGTGGTGGGTGCCCACGGGCCAGCTGGGCTCCGGGCCGCGCCCGGTGCGCATGGCGCTGGGGCTCTCGGCGCGCGCCGGCGCCATCTTCGGCGACGTGGGGCGCTTCCCGTTCGAGCGCTTCTACGTGGGCGGCGTGCAGTTCGGCCAGCCGCTGCGCGGCTACCAGGAGAGCACCATCGGCCCGCGCGGCTACAACGCGCAGTGCAACAACAACCTGCAGCTCACCTGCCTGGGCGACGCCTTCTTCACGGTCACCGGCGAGTACGCCATCCGGGTGACGGACGCGCTGTCGGTGTCGGCGTTCGGCGACGCGGGCAACGTGTTCGGCAGCGTGAGCGAGTTCAACACGGCGCGGCTGTTCCGCGGCGCCGGCATCGGCGCGACGCTGGTGACGCCCTTCCTGGGCGCCATCGGCATCGACGCGGCCTACGGCTTTGACCGGCCGGACCCGGGCTGGGAGATCCACTTCAAGCTCGGCAACACGTTCTGACACGGACACGGAGCAGGACTCGGATGAAGCGTTTCTTCTCGTTCGTTCTGGCCGGCGCCGCGGCGCTGGCCCTGTCGGCGCCGGCGCAGGGCCAGGCGCTCAAGATCGGCTACATCAACTCGCAGCGGGTGCTGCAGGAGACGCCCGCCTTCGCGGACGTGCGCGCCACGCTGGAGCGCGAGTTCGGGCCCATGCGCACGGAGCTGGACAGCATGGAGGCCCGCCTGCAGCGCGCGGGCGACGACCTGGAGCGCCAGGGCAGCACCCTGACGCAGGCGGCCCGCGAGCAGCGGCAGCAGCAGTTCCAGCAGCAGTACCAGCAGTACCAGCAGCGCGCGCAGGCCATCCAGCAGCAGGTGCAGACGCGCGAGCAGGCACTGGTGGCGCCGGTCATGCAGCGCATCCGCGGCGTGCTGGAAGAGGTGCGGCAGGCGGGCGGGTTCTCGTACATCATCGACCCGCCGGACGGGCTGGTGGTGGCGGTGGACCCGGCGCTGGACGTAACCAACGACGTGATCCGCCGCCTGGGCGGCACGCCGGCCCCGCAGCCGGCCGGCACGACGCCGTAAGCGGTTCCGGCGGCAGGAGTTTGCGGGCGCGGACGCGGCCCGCTATCATCGGTGCCCGCGGTGCATGCCGCGGGCACTTTTTTCGTGCGATGAACGGCGGGGGCTCACGCAGAGACGCGGAGGACGCGGAGAACTGCGGGGGCGGGGGATGCCGTCGGCGCACGTCGCGAGCGCTGGCGCGGACGCGGCGCCCCCACCCGCTCGCTCAGGCTCGCACCCTCCCCCAAGTCTGGGGGAGGGTTGATGGGTCCGGTGCGCCGGGGCGATCCTCTCTCGCGCGATTGCTTTCGCACTTTCGCACTTTCGCACTCACGCACTTGTCTTAGGATGGCGGAGCTGACCATCGCCGAGGTGGCGAGGATCGCGGAAGGGGCGGTGGAGGGCGACGCGGACCGGCTCGTCCGCGGCATGGCGCCGCTCGAGGAGGCCGGGCCCGACGAGCTCTCGTTCGTTGCCGAGGCCCGCTACCATCCGTACATTTCCGCCTCGCGCGCGGGGGCCGTCCTGGTGGCGCGCGACGCACAGGTGGAGCTGCCGGCGGGGATGGCCGCGGTGCGGGTGGACGACCCGCGCCGGGCCATCGCGCGCATCCTCCCCGTGCTCTATCCCGAACCCCCCGCGGCGCCCGGCGTGCACCCGACGGCGGTCATCGGCGCGGGGGCCCGGGTCGCCGCTTCGGCCTCCATCGCCCCCTACGCGGTGGTGGGCGAGGGGACCACGGTGGGCGAGCGGGCGCGGATCGGGGCGCACGCGGTCGTGGGGCGCGACTGCGCCATCGGCGAGGACGCGGTGCTGCACGCGCACGTGACGCTGTACGACCGCGTGCAGGTGGGGGCGCGCGCCGTCGTGCACAGCGGGGCGCGGCTGGGGGCGGACGGCTTCGGCTACGTCTTCGAGGGCGGCGGGCATCGCAAGGTGCCGCAGGTGGGCGGCTGCCGCATCGGCGACGACGTGGAGGTGGGCGCCAACACCACCATCGACCGCGGCTCCATCGGCGACACCGTGGTGGGGCAGGGGACCAAGATCGACAACCTGGTGCAGATCGGCCACAACTGCCGCATCGGGCGCCACGTCATCATCGTCTCCCAGGTCGGCATCTCCGGCAGCACGAAGGTGGGGGACGGCGCGGTGCTGGGGGGGCAGGCGGGGGTGCAGGGCCACATCACCATCGGCGCGGGGGCGCGGGTGGGCGGCCAGAGCGGCGTGTTCGGCGACGTGCCCGACGGGCAGACGGTCTCCGGCTACCCCGCGCGGCCCCACCGCGAGGCGCTGCGCGCGCAGGCGGCGCTCTTCCGGCTGCCGGCGCTGATGGAGCGGATCCGAAAGCTGGAGCAGGCGGTGCTGGGCCGCGGGCGTGCCGCGGCGCGTGATTCCGATTCAGACGGCGAGACGCCGAACGCATAGATGCCGACGACACCGCGTCAGAACACCCTCGCGCGCGCGGGGGAGATGGAAGGGGTGGGGCTGCACACGGGCGCCGGGGTGCGCATGCGCATCCTGCCCGCCCCCGTGAACACCGGCGTGGTATTCCGCCGCACGGACCTGGAGGGGTCGCCGGAGGTGCCCGCGGACGTGGCCCACGTGGTGGGCACGGACCTGGGCACCTCCGTCGGCATCGGCGAGGCCAAGATCCACACGGTGGAGCACCTGCTGGCCGCGCTGGTCAGCCGCGAGATCGACAACGCGTACGTGGAGCTCTCCGCCGCGGAGCTGCCCGCCGGCGACGGCAGCGCGCGGATGTTCGACGCGCTGCTGGAGGAGTGCGGCGCGGAGCAGCAGGACGCGCCGGCCAGGTTCCTCACGGTCGCGGAGACCTTCTCGCTGGCCAAGGACCGCTCGGAGTACATCGTGGCGCCGGCGGACGACTACCGCGTGGCGGCCACCATCGAGTTCGACCACCCGCTCATCCGCCGCCAGTCCGCCAGCTTCCGCGTGGAGCGCGACGGCTTTGCGCGCGACGTGCTGCCGGCGCGCACCTTCGGCTTCCTGCGCGACGTGGAGGCGCTGCGCGGGCGCGGGCTGGCGCAGGGCGGCTCGCCGGACAACGCGGTGGTGCTGACGGACGACGGCGTGCTGGAGGGCACGGAGCTGCGCTTTGCCGACGAGTTCGTGCGCCACAAGGTGCTGGACGTGGTGGGCGACCTGGCGCTGGTGGGCGCGCGCATCCACGGCCGGGTGGTCGCGGAGCGGCCGGGGCACCTGGGGAACGTGGCGCTGGCGAAGGAGCTGGTGGCCCGGGCGGAGAAGAAGGCGCTGGCGCGGCCCATCCTGAACATCGAGCAGATCATCCAGTACCTGCCGCACCGCTACCCCTTCCTGCTGGTGGACCGGGTGGTGGAGTTCGAGGAGCGCAAGCGGATCGTGGGCCTGAAGAACGTGACGATCAACGAGCCGTTCTTCGTGGGCCACTTTCCCGGCCGGCCGGTGATGCCGGGGGTGCTGATCATCGAGGCCATGGCGCAGGTGGGCGGGCTGCTGGTGCTGGAGCAGATGGAGAACCTGGACGAGAAGGTGGTCTACTTCATGTCGCTGGACAACGTGAAGTGGCGACGGCCGGTAACCCCGGGCGACCAGATCCGCTTCGAGGTGGAGGTGGTGCAGATCCGGGGCGCGACCTGTAAGATGCGCGGGGTGGGCACCGTGGACGGCCACGTCGTGGCGGAGGCGGAGATGATGGCGCGGGTGGTGGACAAGTGAGCGCGCAGATGCCGAGCTTCGCGGAGGCCAGCGTGCACCCGACCGCCCTGGTGGACGGGTCGGCGCAGCTCGGGCACGGGGTGGTGGTGGGCCCCTTCTCCATCATCGGGCCCAACGTGAGCATCGGGGCGCGCACGCGCCTGGCCAGCCACGTGGTGGTGGAGCGCGACACCACGGTGGGCGAGGACTGCCGCATCGAGCACGGCGCGGTGCTGGGCACGGATCCCCAGGACCTCAAGTACGCCGGCGAGCCCACGCGGCTGGAGGTGGGCAGCCGCACCGTGATTCGCGAGTACGCCACGCTCAACCGCGGCACGGCGGCGCTGGGCTACACGCGCGTGGGCAGCGACTGCATGCTGATGGCGTACACGCACGTGGCGCACGACTGCCAGCTCGGCGACCACGTGATCCTGTCCAACGCGGTGAACATGGCCGGGCACGTCTCCATCGGCGACTGGGCCATCATCGGCGGCATGACGCCCATCCACCAGTTCGTGCGCATCGGCGCGCACGCGTTCGTGGGCGGGCAGTCGCGCATCTCCAAGGACATCCCCCCCTACGTCAAGGCGGCGGGCATCCCGGTGCAGCTCTACGGGCTGAACTCGGTGGGCCTGCAGCGCCGCGGCTTCTCGGAAGAGGTGCGGCGCGAGCTGAAGCGGGCGTACCGCCTGTTCTACGGCTCCACGCACAACACCACGCAGGCGCTGGCCCGCGCGCGCGAGGAGCTGCGCGCGCTGCCGGAGGTGGAGGCGTTCCTGGCCTTCTTCGAGGGGAGCGAGCGCGGGGTGAGCGCTTGAGCGGCGCGCTGCGCACGGGCGTGCTGGGCGTCGGCAGCCTGGGCTACCACCACGCCCGGCTGCTGCGCGAGGTGGCCGGCGCCGAGATGGCCGGCGTCTTCGACGACAACCCGGAGCGGCTGGCGACGGTGTCGGCCGAGCTGGGGGTGCGCGCCTTCCGCAGCCGCGACGAGCTGCTGGAGAGCGTGGACGCGGCGGTGATCGCCGTCCCCACCAGCGTGCACGCGGACGTGGCGCTCGCGGCGCTGGACGCGGGCGTGCACCTGCTGATCGAGAAGCCGATCGCGACCACGCTGGAAGAGGCGGACGCCATCGTGGGCGCGGCGACGGCGAAGAAGCTGGTGGTGGCGACGGGGCACGTGGAGCGCTTCAACGCCGCGGTGCGCGCCTGCGAGCCGTACCTGGACGAGCCGCGCTTCGTGGAAAGCCACCGCCTGGCGCCGTTCAACCCGCGCGGGACGGACGTGGCGGTGGTGCTGGACCTGATGATCCACGACATCGACCTGGTGCTGGGCCTGGTAGGGCGGCACGTGGAGTCGCTGGACGCCATCGGGGTGGGCGTGCTGACGCCCAGCGCCGACATCGCCAACGCGCGGCTCATCTTCAGCGGCGGCGCGGTGGCCAACATCACCGCCAGCCGCGTGAGCATGGAGCGCACGCGCAAGATCCGCTTCTTCCAGCAGTCCGGGTACCTGTCGCTGGACCTGGCCGCCGGCACCGGCGAGTTCCTGCGCCTCAAGAAGGGTGCGGCGCTGCCGGACGGCGAGGTGGGCGTGGCGGCGCTGCTGGGGCTGGTGGACCGCATTCCCCTGCGCGGCGACGGCCGCGAGCCGCTGCGCGCGGAGCTGGAGGCGTGGGTGGCCGCCGTCCGCGGCGAGGGCCCGCTGGTGGTGAGCGGCGAGGACGGCCGCGAGGCGCTGGCGGTGGCCCTGCGCATCATGGAGCGCATCGACGAACATGCTCCTTCCGCCCAACCGGCCTAGGCGCCCGCGGCAGCGGTTCGGGCCGCCGTCCATCATCCGCCTGGTCCTGTTCCTGGTCGTGACCTGCTGGGCCATCTGGTACCTGCTGCAGCTCAGCGCCCGCGTCGCGCAGCAGCAGCCGTGAGCGCGCCCGGCGCCCCGGCGTCT
>DASTLD010000001.1:0-14396 GCA_035715345.1 Longimicrobium sp. | reverse complement strand
GGCCGGGACGCACGCGCAGCATCATCTCACCGCCGTCGGCCACCCATCCCCCCAGCTCGCCGGCCGCGGGCTGGGACTGCGCGCGGAAGTAGAGCCGCGTGCCGGGCGCGCTGCCGATCAGCGTGCGGGCGCGCTCGTCCTCCGCGTTCAGGATCCAGGTGCTCTCGGGCGACGCGTTGGTGAAGAGCCGCGCCTTGTCGGCGTAGTAGGCCTCCACGTCCGGGTACCAGTCCAGGTGGTCCGGCGCCAGGTTGGTCAGCACGCCGATGCGCGGCGTGAAGTCCCGGATGCCCGCGAGCTGAAAGCTGCTGCACTCCACCACCGCCCAGCGCGGCTGCGGCTGCCGCAGCGCCAGCTCGCTCAGCGCCGTGCCGATGTTGCCCCCCGCCGCCGCGTCGATCCCCGACTCGCGCAGCAGGTGCTCGATCAGCGCCGTCACCGTCGTCTTGCCGTTCGTCCCGGTGATGGCGATGACGGGGCAGTCGAGCTGCTGGTAGGCCAGCTCGATCTCCGGCACCACCGGCACGCGGGCGATGGCCTCCTCGCGCAGCACCTTCGCGGTCGGCGGGATGCCGGGTGAGAGCACGATGCGATCGCACGCGGCCAGCTTGCCCAGGTCGTGCCCACCCGTCTCCGCGTCGCCGCCCAGCGCGCGCACCTGCTCCGCCGCCTGGCGCTGCGCGGGGCCGTCGCCGGCGTCGCTGGCGTAGACCATTGCGCCGCGGGCGAGCGCCAGGCGCGCCGCGGCCAGCCCGCTGCGGGCCAGCCCCAGCACCCCGATCCGCTCCCCGTCCAGCGCTCGCATGAGTCCGTTGGTGCGTCAGTCCGAAATCAGTTGCAGGCTGTAACCTGTAACCTGTAACCTGTAACCTGAAACCTGTCCCCTATTCCCTATTCCCTATTCCCTATTCCCTATTCCCTATTCCCTATCGCAGCCCGGTCCGCCGCTGCAGCCGGGCAATGTCGCGCCCGCGGCTGCGCCAGCCGTCCAAAAAGCTCTGCACCCGCGGGTCGCGCGCGCCGTCCGGGCGCCGCAGCGCCTGGCGCCAGCGGTCCTCCGTCTCGCGGTCGATGATCCGCTCCGCCAGCGCGTGCAGCACCACCTCGCGGTGGTAGGCCGCGGCGGCGGGGTGCTCCAGCCACTCCTCCGGCAGCACCCGGTCCAGCGCCGGCCACCCCCCGGCCACGCGGCGGTCGCTGCACTTGTCCTCCAGCACGTCGCAGCCGCGGTAGTAGGCGGCCACCAGCGCGTCCTTCTGCTCCTGGGGAGACAGGGCGCTGAAGTCCGGTTCGCTCAGCAGGTGCAGGTCGTCGGCGGTCGGTGCGTGCATGAGCCCCTCCTCGGTGGTCGGCGGCCTGCCCGGATCGGTCCCGTCAGCGGATCTTGAGCGTGGCGAAGGCGGCCAGCGCGCACATGATTCCGAAAATCCAGAAGCGGATGATGACCTTGCTCTCGTGCCACCCGATCTGCTCGAAGTGGTGGTGCAGCGGCGCCATGCGGAAGATGCGCTTTCCCACGCCCGTCCTGCTCTTGGTCCACTTGAAGTAGAAGGTCTGCGCGGCCACGCTCACCGCCTCCGCCACGAAGACGAAGCCCACGATGGCCAGCAGGAACTCCGCCTTGAGCAGCACGGCCACGGTGCCCAGCACGCCGCCGATGGCCAGCGACCCGGTGTCGCCCATGAACACCTCCGCCGGGTGCGCGTTGAACCAGAGGAAGCCCATGCATCCGCCCGCGAGGGCGACGCAGAAGATGGCCAGCTCTCCCGCGCGCGGCAGGTAGAAGACGTTCAGGTAGTCCGACGCGTCGATGCGGCCCAGCAGGTACGCGAACACGCCGAAGGTGGCGGCGGCGATGCCGCTGAGCCCCGACGCCAGCCCGTCCAGCCCGTCGGTCAGGTTCACCGCGTTGCTGCAGCCGACGACGATGAACGCCACGAACAGGATGTAGACCGGCCACCAGAAGTTGACGTGCCAGCTCTTGAAGAACGGGATCTGGGTCCAGTTGGCCGGGATGGGGTCCGTGACGTCGAACGCCACGATCACCGCGCCCAGCAGCAGGCCCACGCTGGCCTGGCCCAGGATCTTGTAGCGCCCCTTGAGCCCGCCGGTGTTCTTGCGGACGATCTTGAGATAGTCGTCCATGAACCCCACCACGCCCAGCCAGATCAGCACCGCCAGGGCGATGAGCGTGTAGGGGTTGTCCAGCCGCGCCCACAGGAACGTGGGGATCACGGTGGCGAGGATGATGAGCACGCCGCCCATGGTGGGCGTGCCGCTCTTGCCCAGGTGCGTCTGCGGCCCCTCCGTGCGCACCACCTGCCCCACCTTGAGCATGCGCAGGCGCTTGATGATGGCGGGGCCGAACCAGAACGCCACCAGGAACGCCGTGACCACCGCGCCCGCCGCCCGGAAGGTCTGGAAGCGGAAGAGGTTGAAGGCGATGTTGTACTGCGCCAGCGGCACCAGCAGGTGGTAGAACACCGGCTTACCCCTCCCCGTCCGTGGCCGTGGTGTCCGCGCCGCCGCCGAAGTCGCGCTCCAGCAGCGGGATCAGCCGCTCCAGCGCCACCCCGCGGCTGCCCTTGAGCAGGATCGTCTCTCCCCCGCGCAGCGACGCGGCCAGCGCGGTGTACGCCTCCAGCGGGTCCTCCGCCGCGATCACGCGCCCGTCGCCCGCGCCGTCCGCGAAGCCCGCCACGAACTCCCCCGTGGCCACGATGCGGTCGATGCCGCGCCCCAGCAGCCGCGTGGCGTGCTCCGCCAGCTCGCGGTGCAGCGCCTGCCCGTGCGCGCCCAGCTCCTTCATGGTCCCCAGCACGGCGATCTTCTCGCCCTCCGCGGGCACCGTCGCCAGCAGGTCCAGCGCGGCGCGGGTGCTGGGCGGGTTCGCGTTGTAGCAGTCCGCCAGCACGCCGAGGGACCCGATGCGCTTCCACTCGCTGCGCATCTTGGGCACCGGCATGGCGGCCAGGCCGCGCGCGGCGTCCTCCACCGGCACGCCCCACTCCACGGCCACGCCCAGCGCCAGCAGCGCGTTGCGGACGTTGTGCATCCCCGGCAGCGGCAGGTGGATGGGTACGCCGCGAAAGCTCCACTCCGTGCTGCCGTCCGGCCGCACCCGCACGCCCTCCATCCCCCCGTCCGGGCGCACGTCCGCGCCCGCGCCGAAGCCGGCGATGCGCAGGCGGTCCCGTCCGATCACCCCGGCGGCGCGCGCTCCCAGCTCGGCCGGCTCCTCCGCCACGAAGCCCACGCCGTGCGGCCGCATCCCGTCGAAGACGGCCAGCTCCTCCTCCAGCACGCCCTCCACGCTGCCCAGCCCCTCCAGGTGCTCCTCGCCGATGGAGGTGATGAGGGCCGCGTCGGGGCTGACGATGGCGGAGAGCACGGCGATCTCGCCCGGCTCGTTGGTGCCCGCCTCCACGATGACCGCCTCCGCGTCGTCCGGCGCGGCCAGCAGGGTCAGGGGAACCCCGATCTGGTTGTTGAGGTTGGCATCCGTGGCGTGCACCCGCAGCCGCGGCGACAGCACCGCGCGCAGCAGTTCCTTCGTGGTGGTCTTGCCGTTGCTCCCCGCGACGGCCACCACCCGTCCCGCGAGCTTCGTGCGGCGATACCAGCCCAGCCGGGCCAGCGCGCGCCGCGTGTCGTCGACCGTGAAGTAGAGCAGGTCCGCGGGGGCGTTCTCCGGCCGCCGGTGCACCACCGCGGCAACGGCGCCCTTTCCGCGCGCCTCCGCCAGGTAGTCGTGCCCGTCGTACTTCTCGCCGGCCAGCGCCACGAACAGGCTGCCGGGCCCGATCTTCCGCGTGTCCGTGGAGACGCCGCTGATCTCCAGCCGGTCGTGCGAGCGGTCCGCCTCGCGGCCCGCGCTGCCCACGGAGAGCACGCCGCCCAGCCGCAGCGGCCCCAGCGCCACGTCCACCTCGTGCCCCGTCCAGCGAAACGCCGTCAACCTGCACCTCCCCCGGTGGCCGATTTCAGCTCCGCCAGGAGCTCGCGCACCACCACCCGCTCGTCGAACGGGCGCTTGTCGGTCCCCACGATCTGGTAGTCCTCGTGGCCCTTGCCGGCCAGGAGCACCAGGTCGTCGGGAGCGGCTTGCTGGAGGGCGGTGCGGATTGCCTCGCGGCGGTCGGAAATCCGCAGCCGGGGTGCACTTCCCATGCCGCCTTCGATGCCGTCCAGGATGGCTTCGGGGTCCTCCGTGCGGGGGTTGTCGGAGGTCACGATGGCCAGGTCCGCGTTCTCCGCCGCCACGCGCCCCATCTCCGGCCGCTTGCCCTGGTCGCGGTCGCCGCCGGCGCCGAAGACCACGATCAGGCGGCCCTTGACCAGGGGACGGACGGCCTGCAGCGCGCGCTCCAGCGCGTCCGGCGTGTGGGCGTAGTCCAGCAGCACGGTGGCGCTCTCCGGCGGCCCGGCCGCGCGCTCCAGCCGCCCCCTCACCTGGGGCAGCGTCCCCAGCCGCTGGGCGATGCGGTCCGGCGCCCAGCCCAGGCTCCACAGCACGGCCGCGGCGCCCAGGGCGTTGGCCACGTTGAAGGTGCCGAAGATGGGGAGATCGACGTGCGCGCTCCCGTCCGGCGTCACCAGGGTGAACTCCATCCCCCCCGGCCCCGCGCGCAGCTCCTCCGCCCGGACCTCCACCGCGTTCTCGATGCCGAAGCGCACCAGGCGGCGGCCCTCCGGGGGCAGCACGTCCGCCCAGGCGGGGTCGTCGGCGTTGACCACCGCGGCGGCGCCGGGCTTGAGCAGCTCCAGCAGGCGCAGCTTGGCGGCGCGGTACTCCTCCAGCGTGCCGTGGTAGTCCAGGTGGTCGCGGGTCAGGTTGGTGAACACCGCCGCGTCGAAGCGCGCCGCCGCCATGCGGTCCTGGTGCAGGGCGTGGGACGACACCTCCATGGCCACGCGCGACACGCCGTGGTCCGCGAAGTCCGCCAGCCAGCGCGCCGCCTCCACCGGCCCCGGCGTGGTCAGCCCCTCCGTGCCGGGGATGACCTGCCCCGTGGGGCCCAGCGCCCCCAGCGTGCCCACGTATCCCGCGGGGCCGTCGCCGCCCAGCAGGTGCTGGAGCATGGCCGCCGTCGTCGTCTTCCCGTTGGTGCCCGTCACGCCGACCAGCACCATCTCCTGCCACGGGTCGCCGTAGAACTGCGCCGCCGCGTAGGCCGCCGCCCGCCGCCCGCTGGTGACCAGGAAGGTGGGGAGAGCATAATCGCCCCCCCGCTCCACCGTGGCGCCCACCGCGCCGGCGCGGGTGACGTCGGCGAGAAAGTCGTGGCTGTCGCTGCTGGTGCCGGCCCAGGCGCAGAACAGCGAGCCGATCTGCACCTGCCGCGAGTCCGCGGTCACGTCCCACACCTCCGCCAGGCAGTCCGCGCCGTGCAGCCGCGGGCCTTCCACCAGCAGGCCCTCGCGCTCCAGGCGCTCCTCGATGCGGGCCAGCGTGGTGGAGCGCTTGCTCATCGCCCGTCTCCCATGACCGTCACGGTGCGGCCGCGCTCCACCGCCTGGCCGGCGGCGGGGTGCGTGGCGGCCACGTATACGCCGCCGCGCACGTGCACGCGCAGCCCGCGCTCGTGCAGCCGGCGCGCGGCCTCGCGCAGCGACAGCCCCGCCAGGTCGGGCACCGCCACGGCGCCCGCCGGACGCGCGGGGCCCGCCAGCCCCTCCGTGGAGTCGAAGACGTAGACGCCCTCGCTGCCGGCCGGCGGCGGGGGATCGGCGCGGCGGAAGGCGGCGGCGGGCACCGGCGCGGGCCCGCCCGTCTCGCGCGACAGGCGCGTGCGCAGCAGCGTGCTGCGGTCCACCGTCGGGGATCGCGCGGCCAGGATGGCCTGCAGCGTCTCGCGCGTGACCGGCGCCGCGGTCAGGCCGCCGTAGTACTCGCCCCTGGGCCGGTCCAGCTTGACCAGGATGGTGAGCTGGGGGTCGCGCGCCGGAAAGAAGCCGACGAAGGTGCTGGTGTAGCTGCCGCTCTCGTAGCGCCCGCCGGCGCCCGTGCGCCGCGCGGTGCCCGTCTTTCCCGCGACCTCGAACGTGGCAAGCGAGGCGCGCGTGGCCGTCCCGTCCTCCACCACCGCCACCAGCACGTCGCGTATCTGCGCCGCCACCTCCCGCGGAACCGCCCGCCGCACGCCGCGCGGCGCGCGGCGCTCCACCACCCGCCCGCGCGCGTCGCGCACCTCGCGCAGCAGCCTCGGCTCCATCAGCACGCCGCCGTTGGCCAGCGCGCCGTACGCCAGGCCCAGCTGCAGCGGCGTGACCGACACCTCGTAGCCGGTCGCCAGGCTGCCGGCCGTGAGCTTCGACCAGCGGTCCGGCCGCGGCAGCCGCCCCGACGACTCGGTGGGATACTCCACCCCCGTGGGCGTGCCGAAACCGAAGTCGCGCAGCACCCCGAACTGCTGCCCCGGCGACAGCCGCGGCACCAGCTTGACCATGCCGATGTTGCTGGACACGCGCAGCGCGTCGCGCACCGTCAGCCACTCGTAGGCGTGCACGTCACGGTGCACGCGGCCCTCGGGGCTGGTCCAGGTGCCGTTCTCGCCGTGCACCCGGTCCTCCAGCCGCGCGCGGCCGGTGGCCAGCAGCGTGGCGACGAAGAAGGGCTTGAATGTCGACCCCGGCTCGTACGGCTCGATGAAGGCGCCCACGCCGCGCGCGCCGCCCGCGCGCTTGGACACCGCGGCCAGGATCTCGCCCGTGCGCGGGTCCAGCAGCAGCATGTCGCCGCCGGCCGCCTGCGTGTTGCGGATGGCGTCGCCCAGCGCCTCGTCCGCGATCTCCTGCAGGTCGAAGTCGATGGTCAGGTACACGTCCGCGCCGTCCGCGGGCTCCACCACCGGCAGCGCGAACGACGCCTGCCTGCGCCCCCGTGCGTCGCGGCGCAGCACGGAGTAGCCGTCGCGGCCGCGCAGGCGCTCCTCCATCCCCTGCTCCACCCCGCCCAGCGCCCGCCCGTCCCCGCTCACGGTGCCCAGCAGCTCGCGGCCCACGTCGCCGTGGGGGTAGAAGCGCTCCAGCCGGCGCTCCCAGTGGATGCCGGCCAGGTCGCCCAGCGTGCGCCGCTGCTCGGCCGAGAATCTCCCCGGCAGCACAACCCACTTGCGCGCGGGGTCCGTCGCCCGGCGCGCGGCAGCCCGCGTCAGCCCCAGCACGCGCTGGAGCCTGCGCACCGCGTCCGCCCGGTCGCGCACCTCCGCGGGGGCCACGGCCACGCCGAAGCTCTCGCGCGTCAGCGCCAGCGGCAGCCCGTCGCGGTCGTAGATGGCGCCGCGGCGGGCGGGCAGCGGCACCTGCTCCTGCTGCTGCTCCGCCGCCTTCGCGCGCCAGGCGTCGCCCTCCAGCCCCTGGAGCTGCACCGCGCGCCCCACGACGAGAACTGCCGCCAGCCCGATCGAGACGATCAGCAGGCGGCGGCGCGCGCGCAGGCGCTCCTCGCTGTCCCAGGCCCCGGCGGGCCGCGCGGGATCGTTCATCTGCCCCCCTCCAGCGCCGCGGCGGGCACCGGCAGCAGCACCACCTCGTCGTCGCGCGCCACGTGCAGCCCCAGGCGTTCGGAGGCGACGCGGGTGATGCGGGCGCGCGTCTGCAGCTCCTGGATGCGGTTGCTCCACTCCACCCGCTCCGCCTCGGCGATGGAGATCTTCTCCTGCAGCGCCGCCAGCGCGCGCTGCCGCTCCACCGCCACTGTCTGCCGCGCCACCACCAGCGCCAGCGAGCCGGCGACCGCGACGACGACCGCCGCGCGCCCAAGCGCCCGCCGCCGCCGCTGTCGCCGCGCGGTGCGCTCCGCCTGCGGCGCTTCCAGGGGCGACGGCCGCGCGGCGCCGCGGCGCGGCAGCCCGTCCAGCACGCCCGTGCTCACGCGGCCCTCCAGCCGCGCAGCCGCGCGCTGCGGGCGCGGGGGTTGGCGGCCACCTCGTCCGCGGACGCGCTCACCGGCTTGCGCGTGAGCGTGGTGCCCAGCGCGCGGCCGCGGCACCGGCACACCGGCAGGCCGGGCGGGCACACGCACTCCAGGCTCCAGTCGCGGAACGCGTTCTTCACCAGCCGGTCCTCCAGCGAGTGGTACGACATCACGGCGAACACCCCGCCCGGCGCCAGGGCGGTGCGAAAGCGCTCCAGCGCGCCTTCCAGCGCCTCGATCTCGCGGTTGACCGCGATGCGCAGCGCCTGGAAGATGCGCGCCTTGTCCGCCGCCTCCGTGCGCGGCCCCAGCGCGCGGCTGATGGCCTCCAGGAGCTGGTCGCTGGTGGCGAACGGCGCGCGCTCCCGCATCTCCACCACGACGCGCGCCAGCTTGCGCGACCGCTTCTCCTCGCCGTAGCGCCAGAAGATCTCCGCCAGCTCCGCCTCGTCGCGCGTGTTGAGCAGGTCCGCCGCGCTCTCCTCGCCCGCCGCGTCCTGCCCCATGCGCATGTCCAGCGGCGCCCCGGGGCGGAACGTGAAGCCGCGCGCGTCCGCGTCGATCTGGTGCGAGCTGATGCCCAGGTCCAGCAGCACGCCATTCAGCGTGCCCTCCTCCACCCCCGCCGCCCCCACCGCGTCCGCGAAGTTGGCGCGCACCGGGCGGAACCGCCCGCCGAAGCGCGCCAGCCGCGCCGACGCCTCCGCCAGCGCGTCCGGGTCGCGGTCCACGCCGATCAGCACCGCCTCCGGCCCGCGCTCCAGCAGCGCCTCCGCGTGCCCCCCGCCGCCCAGCGTCCCGTCCAGGAAGGTGCCGCCCCGCTCCGGCGCCAGCAGCTCCATCGCCTCCCGCACCATCACGGGGGCGTGGTAGCCGGAGGCGTAGGGCAGCGTCACGCCGCCTGCCGCTTGGCGCCGGCGGTGGCCTCCGTCAGCACGGAGCGGCAGCGGCTGCACCGCACCCAGTCCGCGCCCAGGAACCCGCGCAGCTCCGCCAGCCGCTCGAACGGGCCGAAGTGGCGGTCCAGCGCGCAGCCGATGGGGGCGGCGTCGGGGGCCAGCGTGGCGGGCAGGATCATGCGCGCTCCCTTCGCGGCGGGGTCATCCGAAGATCTGGTGGGTAAAGCGTTCCGCGTCCGCCGGCGGCTCGGCCGTGGCCTGGGCAAAGCGCTCGGGGTTCCACAGCTCGATGCGGTCGATGGCGCCCACCACCAGCGTGGGGCCGCTGATGCCCACCGCCTCCTGCAGCCGCTGCGGCACCAGGATGCGGCCCTGCTTGTCGGGCACCACCTCCACCGCGTTGGCGGTCACGCGCAGCACGTAGGCGCGCGCCGCGGCGTTCAGCCGCAGCATCTCGCGCAGGCGCGTCTCCACCTCCGACCAGGTGCGCTCCGGGTACAGCGTCAGCGCCTCGGGAAACACGTGCACCAGCACGAGCCGCGCATCGCCGTCCTCGCGCCGGAAGGGCGCGGGAAGGCTCAGGCGGCCCTTCTCGTCGATCTGGTGCTGGTAGCTGCCGAGGTAGCCGCTCAACGGGCTCCCGTGGTCCGGGGGTGATTCGCTCCTCCACTATCCCCCACTTCTCCCCACTTGGACCCACAAAGTAATCCGTGGAACGGTGGCGTCAAGGCGAACACATCCCGAACTCTCCCGGCGTAGGTTGGCGTGGTTCCTGCGCTTGGGCGCGCCGATCCGGTGGAACGTCTGATTCCGCACCCACCTTCCGGCGGCGCGTGCAGATCTCCGTCATCATCAACCCCCCCTCGTTCGACGCGGTGGAGTCGCTGCGCGCCGGCGTCTCTCGCCTGCGCCGGCAGGGGCACACCGTCCACCCGCGCGTGACCTTCGAGAGCGAGGACGCGCACCGCTTCGCGTGGAAGAGCGCGGAGTACGGGGCGGACCTGGTGGTGGCCGCCGGCGGCGACGGCACCATCAACGAGGTGGCCAACGGGCTGCTGGACTGGATCGAGGACAACCCGGGCAAGCCGGTGCCGCGGCTGGGGCTGGTGCCGCTGGGCACGGCCAACGACCTGGCGGGGGGGCTGGGCATCCGCGGCGGCGACCCGGAGGGCGCGCTGCTGGCGGCGGCGGAGGGGGTGCCGTACGAGGTGGACGTGGGCCGGGTGAACGGCCGCTACTTCCTGAACGTGTCCACGGGCGGCTTCGGGGCGGAGGCCACGGACGAATCGTCCGACGAGCTCAAGCGCATGCTGGGGCCCATTGCCTACCTGATCACGGGCGTGCGCAAGTTCGTGCAGCTCCGCGTCTCGCGCGCCCGCTTCTCAACGGACGGCGGCGAGGTGCTGCACGACGGCGACTTCCTGGTGTTCGCGGTGGGGAACGCGTGGCGGACGGGCGGGGGCAACTGGCTCACGGCCGACGCCGACATGCGCGACCGGCTGCTGGACGTGTGCATCGTCGAAGGGATGGGCCACGTCGAGTTCGTGCGCACCGCCCCGCAGATCCGCGCCGGCCGGCACGTGGACAACCCGCACGTGACCTACCGCAAGGTGCGGCGCCTGCTGGTGGAGGCGGACGAGGAGATGACGGTCAACGCGGACGGGGAACCGCTGTGCGCCCGCCGCTTCGAGTACGATCTGGGCGAGCACCGCCTGACCCTGAGCGTGCCCGTCCGTCCCGAGAGCGGCGGCGGCTCCCCCACCGGCAGCCACTCCCCCGCCGGCGGCGATCGCTGAACCCCAAAACAGAGCGACTCCGGAAAAGATCCGGAGTCGAGTGAGAGCAAGCACCCGCAGGCGACCCGTGGTATCAGCGCAGGTCCACCACGCGGGCGCCTTTCTCCACCTACCCCGGGCAGCGGCGGCGGCTTCAGCGGCGGTGTCCGGGCGCTCCTGGCCACGTGCGCGCTCAGTGCACCGAACGGTTTGCGCGTGCCGCCGGGAGCTGCGCCGCCAGCTTGCGCGGGCGCCCGCCCTTCTTGCCGTTCTCGCGGGCGGCGGCGCGCTTGGCCTCGCTGGTCCGCGCCCCCGCCCACTTGCCCGCCCACCGTCCCACGTTCAGCTGCTCGAAGATCAGCCCGGGCAGCGAGATGTCCACGTCCAGCTCGTCCCAGCGCAGCGCGTCGCGGCTGAACGGCTGGATCTCCACCGCCGCGAGCTGTTCAGGCGTGGCGCCGCGCAGCTCGGGGATGCCGCGGACGTCGAACCCGAACCAGCTGCCGCTGGTCAGCTTCACGAACACGGTGTGCCGCTCCGCGTCGAAGAACACCACCTCCGCGCGCGGCTCGATCTGCGCCTCTTCGGCGCCGGCCCGGCGCGCCGCCGCCGTCTCGGGCGTGTCGGCAGTGTGGTCCAGCTCCCTGTCCTGGCTCATCTCGTCACCTGCTTCCTGGTTTGATACCACGCGGTGGCAAAGAGCGCGCGGTGCTCCGCGACGATGCTCCGGGCGCGGCTGATGTCCGCCTGCTTGACCTTGCCGTCCACCCTGCGCACGGTGCCGCTGTCGATGTTGACCAGCACCACCCCGTCGCACCCCGCTGCGTGCACGTGTGGCGGGTCGTGGTCGAGCGTGAGCACGCGGAACGCGAACCCGCCCTGCCTCAGCACTGTCGGCATGAGTATAATCCCATCCCTTGGGTTTGTAAAGGCCCTCCTTCCCGCCCCTCGCACGTCGCCAGAGCGGCGCGCAAGTAGACGGAGTGAACGGTGCACGGTAGCCGCGTTCCGGCCCCCGATCAAGAAAAAAATGTGAGCGCTCACAAGGGGAAAACGACAAGCGGCGGGCTCTCGCCCGCCGCTTCGTCAATGGAGTTACGCCTGTTTCGTCAACGTTCCAGGAGTAGCCATTGTAGCCGCGTCACCTCAGGGAACCGTGCCCCCGGACTGCACGAGGGCTGTTCACACCGGCGGTGTGGACGCCAGTCTCCGGGTTCAGGAGCCCAGCGCGCGGTTCAGCACGTCCGCCAGGCGGTAGCCGGCCAGGGCCACGCGCGGCTCCGCGGCGCTCCACGCGTGCGGGCGGTAGCGCGCGGGGGCGCGCTGATCGCGGACCAGCCACGACGGGTATCCCACGGCCTGCGCGATCCGCATCCCCTCCTGCGACCAGGTCTCGAACGCGCCGGGCAGCAGCCGCCTGCGCAGGGCGGCGTGCGGGTACCGCGCCTGCACCCGCCGCGCGATGGTCTCCACGTAGTCCCACTCCTCGCGGTCGTCCGCGCCCCACGGCACGGAGAAGCCGATCAGCGCGTCCCAGTACGCGTGCAGGTTGTTGAACGGGTACAGCCCCGCCAGGCGGAACTCGTTGGCGCCGCGGTCGCCGGCCGTGTCGCGGGCGGTGATGCGCGCGCTGTTGTGCATGGGCTGGTGCGCGTCACCCACCAGGTGCAGCAGCCAGGGCAGGTCCGTGGCCTTGGCGGAGTCCGGCACCGTGGCGCTGGCCAGCGCCGCCGCGATGCGCGTCTCCTGGTCGATCAGGAAGCCCGCGCGCCCCCTGTCCGGCCGGTCGCGGCGGGTGCCGTCGGGGAGCTGCTCCCAGAAGAAGTTGACGTAGTGCCACTCCGAGTGGGCGTAGCGGTTGCCCGGGTGCTCGCGGCCGCGGATCTGGTCCGGCCAGTAGCTGGCGTTCACGAACCAGTCGCGGTGGCGCTCCTCCAGCGGACGCCCGTCCGTGGGCAGCAGCTCCGCGATGCCGCTGTTGGGCGGCGCCGCCTGCAGCAGGCGGATGGCGTGCTGGCGCGCGGCCGGCGTCATGTGGTCCCAGGCAATGCGGGCCACCACCTTGTGGCCCACCTCGTCCCAGGCGTGCGCGGGCGGGCTCCAGCACAGGAGCGCGGCGGCGGAAAGCAGGGCGGCGCGTAGTCTCATCGGGCGTATCCTCGGGGTTGCTGCGGGTCGTCGGCCCCAAGATCCGGGACCCGCTCCCCCGCGTCAACTTCCGGACCGGCGCGCGTGCCGGTCACGCGCTCTCGCCGGACGCCGTGCGCCACGCGCTGCCATCGCTCCACAGCGGCATCCGCCGCGAGGTGCTGTAGTACATGGCCCCCGCGCCCACGCTCGCGGCCGGCGGGCGCCCGGCGTCCGGCCCCGCGCCGGCCAGCGCCACGCCGTACGCGCTGGCCATGTCGTGGCCCATCAGCAGGTTGCCGGCGTTCTCGCCCACGACGCGGACGCGGGCGCGCAGCTCGGCCAGGCTCCGCAGCGACATCACCACGTTGCCGCGGAAGCGCGCCTGCGGGTTGGGGCTGTCGATGCGGTTCTCGTACAGGTACAGCAGCAGGTTCTGCACGTACTGGTCGGCGCCGCCGTGGGTGCGCAGCAGCACGCCGTCCGTGCGCGGATCCGTCGCCTCCGCCGGGGTGATGCGCAGCGTTCCCCCCATCAGGTGTGCGTTGCCGGCCAGCGACACCATCTCGGTCCCCGAGGTATACAGCGCGTATCCCTGCAGGTCCGCCCCCACCAGGTACGCGTTCTCCACTCGCAGCAGCGTGGGGAACCCCTCCATGGACCCGTTCCAGCGCAGGTCCCGCCACGACGCCGTGCAGAGGATGGCGTGCTGCGCCCGCGCCGGCGGGCCTTCGAAGGCCAGGAAGGCGTCGACGTTGGCGTGGGCGCCGCCGTGCAGCCGCAGCGCGTTGCGGCCCTGGCTGACCAGGCTGGACTGCCCCGTCACGTTGACCACCGACATCGACTGCTGCCGTTGCGGAAGGAACGCGTACGGCGAGTCCAGGCCGAAGACGTTGGTGGCGCAGATCACCAGCGGCGTGTCCGCGCGCAGGTGGACGTTGTGGTAGTTGACCTCCTCCACGCCGAAGTTGTACACGCCCACGCTGCCGCGGTTGGTGCGGTCGTCGGGGCGCGCGCCGCCCAGGCTGGAGCGCAGGCGGACATTGACGTTGTGCAGGTTCACCTGCGCCAGCGACGGCGCGTGCGCCGGCTCCGCGGGGGGCGCGGCGGCGGCCTCCGCCGGCTCGTCCGCGTCGGCCATCTCGCGCGAGCGCTCCAGCCCGATCACCCGCGAGCAGAGGATGCCGACCTCGGACGCGCCGGCGGGCCGCGGCGCCGCGGGGTCGCCGTCGTCGATCATGAGGTCGCGGACGGTGGAATAGCTGGCGCCGCTCATGTCGATCACCGCCCGGCCCGCGCCCGTGCGCCCGCGGATCACCGTCTGGTACGGGCCGGAGCCCACCAGGTTGGACTGGCGCACCGTGCAGTTGATCGGCCGGGACACCAGGTAGATGCCCGGCGGAAAGAACACGATCGCGCCCTGCGTCCCCTCGCGCGGGTAGTCGGATGCCTTGCGGGCGGCCAGCAGCGCCCGCTGGATGGGCTCCCAGTCGTCGTCCACGCCGTTGCCGCGCGCGCCGAACCCCTCCGCCTTCACGTTGATGACGGCGCCACCTTCGTCGAATACGTCGGCGTGTACGGCCATGTGCGGTCGCGCGGAAGGGGAAAAGGAGAGGGAGGGAGCGCGGGCGGCGCGCTCCTCTCCCTTGCCCGGCGTCCAAGATCCCGGACCGGCCC